>CABMPA010000068.1 GCA_902388315.1 uncultured Megasphaera sp.
TGGCCAGGACCAGCCAGATGAGGCCGCAGACGATGATGAACCGCTGGACGATGTAGATATTTTCCCGCATGGGCGCGACAGACTGGCTGATGATGACATAAGCCCCGTCCTGGATGCGGTCGATGAGGTTGAAATGCTCGAAATCGGGCATATCCTTGTATAGCTGGACCTTACCCAGCATATCGTCGTCAGGCACTTTGCCATTGAGCAAATCGAGGAGTTCTTCCACATGCAGGGGCATCTTGAAATCGTTCTTCATCATAGCCGCCTCTTCTTCTTTCCCCGTGACGACGACATCATGACTGGTAAGTGGCGGTTTTTCCGGCGGAATAAAGACCCGCCGTCCCGGCCGGGACGAATAGACCAGCTTCCCCTGATCGACGATGAGCACGTCCAGGGCGTACTGCTGACTCAAATCGTCCAGGGAACTTTCATCAGGGCCGCCATTTTCCCGGTAAAGATAGCTGATTTTCTGACTCGCTTCGACCATGGCTTCTTTCTTCATGGAATAATAGTAATAATCGAATCCAAAGCCGACAGCGGCCATGAGGCTGATAATAAAGAAAATCGTAAAACAGCCGACGTAGAGGCCGGCCTTAAATTTTAACGACCAGCGTCCCTGCCTCATTTGCCATCATAGCGGTAACCGTAGCCGCGGACCGTGCGGATATAGCGGCCTTTGTCGCCCAGCTTGATGCGCAGGCGGTTGATGTGCGTATCGACAGTCCGCAGATCGCCGTAGTAATCGTAATTCCACACCTGGTTGAGGATCTGACGGCGGCTCAGGGCCTTTCCGGTATTGCTCATGAGATAATTGAGGAGCTTGTATTCTGTCGGGCTGAGATCGACGTTCTTGCCGTCGATGACGACCTGGCGGGCATCGCGGTCGATGGCGACACCATCATCGGCTTCATGCGGTTCCTGTTCATTCTGGGAACGGCGCAGGAGGGCTTTGATCTTAGCAACCAGGATTTTCGGGCTGAAGGGCTTGGTGATATATTCATCGGCACCGAGGTCATAAGCAAAGAGCTGGTCGATTTCTTCGCCCTTCGCCGTCAGCATCATGATGGGGACCGTCGATTCGCGGCGGATTTCGCGGCAGACCGTCCAGCCATCATAACCGGGCATCATGACGTCTAAGAGGATGAGGTCCGGGTGTTCCCTATCGTACAAGTCCAGGGCTTCCTTACCGTCGGACGCTTCCAGGATTTCGTAGCCTTCGGGCTTCAAGAAATCAATGACCAACTGGCGCATGAGCTGTTCATCATCTGCAATGAGTATTTTTTCCATAGTTAGTTGTCCTTCTTTCTGATAGAGTCTGTATCCGGCAACTGGTCCAGCCAGTCGCTGATGGACCGGTCACAAAGGATGAGGTCCGGTGCCAGGTCCCGCAAGGGGACCAGGACGAAAGCCCGCTGTGTTACATAAGGATGAGGCAGGGTCAGCGTTTCCGTTTGGCACGTCTCGTCCGGGCTGTAAACGAGGTCGATATCAATGGTCCGGGCGCCCCATTTCTCATGGCGCACTCGGCCTAAACGCCGTTCGATGGCCAGACAGGCATCGAGCAGTTCCTGCCCGGACAGTTCCGTTTCCACAGCGACAGCCCCGTTGATGAAGGCTGGCTGGTCGGTCTTGCCCCAAGGCGGTGTTTCATAAAAAGGAGAAACGGCCGTCACCGTCACGCCGGGAGTCCCGGCCAGGAGGCGGACAGCCTGGTGCAGCGTGGCCATCCGGTCGCCCAGATTGGCGCCGATGCTGAGATAAAATTTAGCCATGGCGCCGCCTTTCCAGGACGATGGCAGCATCTTCAAAAGGCCCGCCGATCGGAGCCTGCGGCTTATGGACGGTCACGGTCAGCGCCTGGACCAGCGGAAACTGTGCCAGGATGCGGTCGGCAATGACCTGGCCCACCCTTTCGATGAGGTCATACGACGGCCCTTCGACAACGTCCCTGACGACGCCATAGACGGCACTGTAATCGACGGTCTGCGTCAGGTCGTCGGTCTGACCGGCCCGTTCCAGGTCCGTTTCCAAGCTCAAATCAATGTGAAAAGGCTGTCCATGGCGTTTTTCTTCCGGCAGACAGCCATGATAGCCATAAAAATGAAGTCCCGTCAGGACGATTTTATCCATCTTTTTCCTCCTCCATGAGCAGTTTCCACGCCTGGTCATAGGCGGCGGACCCTTCTTTCAGGCAGCCCGACGACGCCGTGGTCACGATATTAGAATCGATGGCCAGGCGGTCGCGCATGGTCAGGCACAAATGGGTCGCCTTGACGATAATCAGGACGCCTTCCGGGTCGAGGCCGCGGCGGATGGATCGACACAGGTCTTCTGTCATCCGTTCCTGGAGCTGCGGCCGCCGTGCCAGGACATCGACGGCGCGGACGAAATGGCCGAAGCCGGCGATAGTCCCATTTTTCGGGTAATACGCCACATGGACGGAGCCGAAAAAGGGCAGCAGGTGGTGTTCACACATCGAATGGAAGCGGATATTGCGGACGACGACCAGCCCATCGGTCTGGGTCGCAATGGGAGCCTGCCACTCGTCATCGGGATTTTCCTTGAGACCTGAAAAAAATTCTCCAAAAGCCTGGGCCACGCGGTGCGGCGTCTTTTCCATGCCCAAAGCCTGGAGGTCCAGTCCCAGGGCCTCTAAAAACTGCCGCATCGCAGCCACAGCTCTTTCATTTTCTTCCAACGTAACTAGCTCCTCCTTTATTTATAAAATGAAGTAATACGCAGCGATAAAGATAAGGCCGCCGATAATGATGAAAAAAGGGCTCGCATACTGCTGCCAGACACTCTGCACGTGATCGAGATAGATTTCCTGCGGATCCGCCGGGTTATAGCGAAGATCCAGTTCATCACCGGCCGTATAATCCCATTCGGCATCGCCAAAGGCATAGCGTGCCTTATAGGTCTTGCCGTCCTGTGCCTGGAAACGGACGACAGGATAATAAAGGGACCCGCTCTTCATCTTTTTTTCTTCAAATCCCAGGAGCGTCCCTACAGCCGCCGTCTTACAACGCCGTGTCATGCTGCGGAACTTCCAGCCGTGATACGTCCCGACGGCGATGAACAACACGCCGAGGATAGCCGGGAGATAATAAAATATTTGCAAGAACATACATACCTTCCTTTCTATTCAGGACGAGAACCGGCGAAGCGGCTCACTTCCATGCCGAGGACCGCCCCGACGATGCCCGTCACGATTTGAGGCCAGCTCATGGCAAACAAGAGCATATGCCGCACAGCCGGCGGAAAGGCGATGCAGGCAAAGAGCAGGTAAAAAGAACCATAGAGGATGGCCGCCTTCCCCAGGGCGCCGCCGCAAAAGGCCGGCAGGCCATACCGCTGCCAGCGCCAGGCCGCCCAGACGTAGAAACTGTTGCCTATAGCAACGGGCAAGACAAAGGGGAAAAAGGGCAGCATCCCCTCCAGCCAGGCAAAGACCGGCGTACACCCGGCGACGACCAGACCGGCACGGCGGCCGATAGAAAGGACCGCCACGATGAGGCAGGCATTGACCAGGGAGCCGACGACGAACATACTGACTTGCGGCGGTATGGGGATGACCAGGCGGAGCCCCTGCAATATCAGGGTCACAGCCAGGATGAGTCCCGTGCGGGTCACTGTTTTTATATTTTCTGTCATAAAGCCTCCCTGTCCAAGCTGGAAAAATTTGTTATAATAGGATATGTCTTTATCCTAATTATCTTTATTGTATCTTTCGAGGTGTCAGATGTCAAAACGATTCATTCATTCCATCAACTATATGCGCGGCCTCTGTATGCTCGGCGTCATCGCCATCCACGTCGGCTCCGTCGCTATCGTCAATCCGTCGCCCAACCTGGGCCTGGTGGCCATCCTGGAAATCCTGTCCCGTTTTTCCGTACCGGCCTTCTTCTTCCTGTCGGCCTTCGGCATGTTCTACAGCCAGCCCCTGGACCAGCCCTTCGTCTATAAGGACTACCTGCGGCGCCGCCTGCGGACGGTCTTCGTCCCCTACCTGGCCTGGTCCCTGTTCTACATGGTCTACGTATCAGTCATCAGCCACAATTTCAGTGTCTTCCAGCCTTATGCCCTTTTCCGCACCTTATGGTACGGCCTGGCCATGTATCACATCTACTTCCTGGTCATCCTCCTGTGGTTCTACTTCCTCATGCCCCTGTGGCGGCCGCTCCTGCGCTTCATGGACAAAGCACCCTGGCTCTCTTTTACGGTCCTCTTTTTCGCCAACATGGTCTTCAACTTTTATTCCAGCTACATCTGGACCGTCCATTCCGACAATCCCCTCATCCAGGACGCTTTCAACTTCCGCCTGAATTACGTCGTCCTGCACTACCTGTTCATCTTCATGTTCGGCGCCTTTACGGCCGAACATTTCAGCTCCGTCACGGACTGGCTGAAAAAGCACGGCACCCTAGTCAACGTCTTCCAGGCGGCGACGACGGCGGGTATGCTGGCGGCGTACTACGGCGTCATGCACTACCTGGGCTATGACCCCTTATCGGCCGTCTTCACCATCCATCAGCTCAGCCCGATTGGCATGGCCTATACCTTGTCGACGATGCTCTTTCTCCTCTACTGGTGGGAATGTCGGCCTGTACCGCAGGGGATACACAAGGTCTTCTCCCGCCTGGGCGATTACTCGTATCCCATCTACCTGGTCCATCCCGTCTTCCTCAGTGCCTGCACGGGACTGGCCGCCCACTGGCACATCTACCTGCGGGCCGTCCACATCATCGCCATCTACCTCATCGTCACAACCTGTGCCGCCGCCTATTCCTGGGTCGTCGTCGGACACAAACTGCCGAAATGGCTCAGTATCTGCGTCAAGGGAAAGTAACATCGTATAAAAAGGAGCTGTCACATAAAGACAGCTCCTTTTTACGTTGATCGTAGGTCGTTCATCGTTTGTCGTATGGGATTAAAAATACAATCCATCGCGATGAACGACGAACTACGAACGAAAAACTTTTAAGTCTAAGGGTCTCGCATGATAGAATAAACCTTCGTGCGACAGTCTTTTTTTATACTATCTTTTCTCATCCTTTTCCTTTACTTTGGCCAGGACGTCGTTGGCCATGCGGGCTCTGGCCTTGATGACAGCATTGCCGTCTTTGATGGATTCCGGATAGAAGCTGCTCTTATACTTATGCTTCTTCGTCTTGGTAATCATCTTTTTCAACTGGATCGTCTGGTCATCAATGTTGTACACATAGGTGCAGTAGTCCGTCGTTTCGCCGGATTGTTCCACCGTATCAAAGGACAGGATCTGGCGGCCCATATCGTAATAGAGCTTGGCCGAGTTCATGTCGATAGATGTATACTGGTTATATTGCCACATATTATCCGCTGCAAAGACCGATGCAGATAAGGCCAGGGAAAAGCCCAGGGCCAAAAGCATTTTTTTCAATTTCACAGGTAACACCCCTTACTTCTGTTGTTTTTTAGGTTTATTATATCATGAAACAGACGTAAAAGGTAATAAGATTTAGCGATTATCTACCTTTTCCGGATATAAATCATGCTGGGACAGGCGCTGCCAGGCCACATCAGCCCAAGGCGTGCCGGGACGGCCGTAGTTGCAGTACGGGTCGATGCTGATGCCGCCGCGGGGCAGGAATTTCCCCCACACTTCAATATATTTCGGGTCCATGGCCTGGATGAGGTCGTCCATGATGATATTGACACAGTCTTCGTGGAAATCGCCGTGATTGCGGAAGCTGAACAGATACAGCTTCAGCGACTTGCTTTCTACCATGCGTTCCCCCGGGACGTAAGAAATATAAATCGTCGCATAGTCCGGCTGGCCCGTCATCGGGCAGAGGCTGGTGAACTCAGGACAATTGAACTTGACGAAATAATCCCGGTCGGGATGCTTATTGATAAACGTTTCCAGCAAGGACGGGTCGTAGTCCTGGGCATACGTCGTGTGCTGATTGCCCAGCTTGGTCACGCCCTGCAGTTCTTCTTTACTTCGGCTCATAGATCAAAACTCCTTCTTCAAAATATAGCGATGGCTCAGGGCCTGGATGAGCAGGACCCCGCAGATAGCCGGCGGCAGCTGGCCCACAGCCAGGCTGCTGACCAGTACGGTATAAGGCAGGTTGAGCAGATACGACAGCCAGGCGCTGACGCAGAGGGCTGGTACCCACCAGATAGGCAGGGCAGCCAGCCAGGGATTATACTGACGCTGACGGACCTGGACGATGAGCCATGTCGTCGTGATGCCGACGAAACAGCCGCCGAGCATGTCGATGAAGCCCAGGCCGCCAAAGAGGAAGTTGGCAATGAAGTTCGCAATCCCCAGGGGAACTACCAGGAAAGGATATACAAAAGCCAATGCATAGAGCGACGTAGCGATGCGGATCTGATAGGGACCAAAAGAAATGCCCTGAGTGACATACAAGATGACGATGTACAAGGCCATGACCATGGCAGCGACGGTCATGCGTTTCGTGTTCGCTAAAAAATTATACATAGGCGTTCCTCCTTTCAACTGAGAGCAAAAAAAAGACGGGGTTGCCGAAACAATCCCGTCTGCATTGCAAGATACCTTTTGTAATGCTTCCTAGTTTTGTTTACCGACAGGATGGATTGCGAACTGTCGTATGCTGTTTTGCGGCCTACCAGATGACGTGGCCCAAGACGTGGTCGATGGGAACCGGGCCGATGAAGCGGCTGTCACTGCTGTGGTTGCGATTATCGCCCATGCAGAAGACATAGCCTTCAGGGATCTTGATTTCCCCTTTGCGGCTATATTCCATCGGTTCATTGATGTACGGTTCATCTAAGGGCTCGCCGTTGCGCCATACCTTGCCATCATGGAAAGCCAGCGTGTCGCCGGGACGGCCGATGACTCGTTTGACCCAGATGTTCTTGGTCTGCAAATCATGATTGAAGAAGGCCATGTAATTGTTCATCGGTTCAGCAACATCATCTTTCCACGTGCGCGGATACTGGACGCGGCTGTCGATGATGACAATATCTCCATAGTTCGGGACTTCCCCCAGAATATGATTCCACTTCGATACGATGAGGTATTCCCCGTTGTGCAGGGTCGGCATCATCGATTCACCAGAAACGCGGGTTGGCTGGAAGAAGAAGATATGGATGACCATGGCAATGGCCAACGCGATGATGATGGAATAAATCCATTCGTAGACTTCATGTAGAAACGTATTCACGCTGAAACCTCCTCACTTGCGTACTCGTATATTGTAGCAAACCGGGGGTATAAAAGCAAGGGTCAGGGCAGGTCGCTTTCCCCGATGACCTCGATTCCTTCAGCGCGTAATAACGCCGCCGTCACGCCGTCACCAGCCGTCAGGGTCCGTGAAAAAGTGCCGTCGTAAATTAGTCCATGCCCACAAGACGGACTTTTCTCTTTCAAAATAGCCTTCGTACAATGGAACAGCCGGGCCCAGTAAAGGGCTGCTTCGGCACCGCGCCGGTATGGCGCCGTCACATCGCTGCCGTCAGCCGTGACGACCCGGTCCCCCTGCCGTTCTGCCGGAGGACGCGGCGTCGCCAGTCCGCCGGCCTGTTCCGGACAGACAGGAATCAAATGGATGTCGTCCCGCCCGAGCAAAGCCTGCACCTGGCGATAGACCTTCGTCTGCCCATCATAGCGGCAATACTGGCCGAGCAGGCAGGCACTGATTAGAATATTCATAATTTCACCTCTTTTTTTAGTTTTTAGTTTGTAGTGAGTTTTTTTATTTAAAGCTATCTTCTACAAACTGCAAACTTCAAACATTGAAAAAAAAAAGCGCCGCGCAGAAAGACGAAAAATCTTTATGCAACGGCGGCCTTCTTCAACCTAAAACAACAGAGGAGAGCCGATGTGCAGCCATCGGACTATCTCTTTTTTTAGTATAACGTGAAATTCAAAAAAAGACAAGCTCATCGGCTCCCCTAATATATTGAAAAACAAGCTATACCATATTATAATACAGGTTGCAACACGAATTTCAACTCATCCACTTATCGTCAAAGGAGTGTTCACACCATGGAACAAAAAAAGACGCGCAACACCGCTGACTTACTTGTCGAATGTCTGGAAGAAGAAGGCGTCCATTATATCTTTGGTATCCCCGGCGAAGAAAACCTCGCCGTCATGGATGCCCTGGAACATTCAAAGATTGAATTCATCACAGTCCGCCACGAACAGGGCGCAGCCTTCATGGCCGACGTCTATGGCCGTCTGACAGGCAAAGCCGGCGTCTGCATGGCTACCCTCGGTCCGGGGGCAACCAACCTGATCACCGGCGTAGCCGATGCCGACTGCGACGGAGCCCCGCTGGTCGCTATTTCCGGTCAGGTCGGCACCGATAAAATGCACATCACGGCCCATCAGTACCTCGACCTGCGAGCCATGTTCGAACCGATCACCCGCCGTGCCTACACCGTCGTCCGCCCGGACACGATGGCTGAAATCACCCGCCTGGCCTTCAAATACGCCGAACGGGAAAAACCCGGTGCGACCTTCATCGACCTGCCGGTCAATATCAGCCAGATGCCCGTCACTGACGATGAAAAACCGTTGCAGCATAAGACCATCCAGCCGGAAACGGCACTGGAATCGCAAATCGAAGCAGCAGCTGCCATGATTTCCTATGCCAAGAACCCGGTCATCCTGGCCGGCAGCGGCGTCATCCGCAGCAAAGCCGCCAAACAGCTTACGGCCTTTGCTGAAAAATTGAAGCTCCCCGTCGTCAACACCATGATGGCCAAAGGCGCCATCCCCTTTGACAATAAATATTCCATGTGGACCGTCGGCATCCCCATGGACGACTATCAGACGAAAATCCTGGAAAAGGCCAGCCTGGTCATCGCCGTCGGCTACGACATCATCGAATATGCCCCGGCCAAATGGCACCTGACCAATGCCGATATCATCCACATCGACACCATGCCGGCCGATATCAACAAGAACTATCAGCCCGAAGTCGAAGTCGTCGGCAACATCCCCAACTCCCTGGAACGCATCATGGCCAAAGCGGCCCGCCTGGCTGAACCGAAACAGTTCCTGGACATCCGCCAGAAAATGGTCGACGAACACGAAAGCTACGCCCACGACATGTCCTTCCCGGTCAAACCGCAGAAAGCCCTCATCGACTGCCGCCGCATCATGGGCAAGGACGACATCGTCATCTCCGACGTCGGCGCCAATAAAGTCTGGATTGCCCGTCATTACAACTGCTACGAACCGAATACGTGCCTCATCTCCAACGGCTTCGCCACCATGGGCATCGCCGTTCCCGGCGCTATCTCGGCCAAACTCGTCCATCCGGATAAAAAAATCCTGGCCATTACCGGCGACGCCGGCTTCCTGATGAACGTCCAGGAATTCGAAACGGCTTACCGCCTGGGCACGAACTTCGTCACCCTCATCTTCAACGACTGCAGCTACGGCCTGATCAAATGGAAACAGGACATGCAGTACGGCCATCACCAGTACGTCGATTTCACGAACCCGGACTTCGTAAAAATGGCAGAAAGCTTCCACGCCATCGGCTATCGCATCGAAAAGAC
>CABMPA010000069.1 GCA_902388315.1 uncultured Megasphaera sp.
GTAGGGGACGCCCAGAGCTTTCTGACCCGTCAAGTGTGAAAGACAGTTGCCCGGACGGATGGCAGCGGCGGGCGGCCCGCTACGCGCTGAGGGCTTCCCGAAGCGGCGTTGTCAGTTTGAGTCTGTCGCGGCGAAACGCCGCATCTGAGTCCAAGCTGCAATCTGCGGGACGCCCAGAGGGCGTCCTCACATCGGCATCATGTAGATATAGACCCCTTTGAGGTTGACCAGGTCGAGGCCCATTTGGGTATAGGCGACGTAGAGTGCCTGTTCCGACAGGGCGACGTTCTTCAGTTTGTCACCGTCTTCAACGACTTGTTCCGCTGCCGGGTCGACCGGGATGACGCGGAGGACAACGCCGTTGTATTCCAAACGGAACGTGCCCTGGCCATCGGGTGTCTTGAGGGACGTCATATACTTACGGTCCTGGGTCGATGTCTGTTTCGGTTCCGGCATACGCATACCTGTCGGCGACAAGACAACCGTCTGGGTCTTTTGTTCAATGCCGTAGGTTCCGTACTGCTTGACCGTTCCTTCTGCATCGACGCGGAAGACAGGCAGGGCCGATTCAATCTTGTCCTGCGGACGGCGGGCGCCGTCATCGTAATGCGTCGTCTGGTCCGGTTTCTGGGGCGTAATGTACAGTGTAGCCTCACCAATGGTTATGTCGTAATTGTTCATCAAATCATCGGTCAGACCACTTACCTTTGTGGTAATGGGATAACTCCCAGGCTGATTGGTCATCGTGTTGCCATTCAGATAGCCATGGCCATAATCACCATAGTCATAACTGAAGCCCGCATCCTTCCCTTCATCACCATTGGTCAAGCCCGTGGCACGGGATTGGGTTTTGCGAACGATGCCATACGGCGTGACAACATCTTCTGTATAAATGTGAAGAGGAGCTTTATCGACCTTTATGGAACCTTTACTATTAACTGTATCAAAAGTATAGTTTTCATTGAAGAAGTCGGTATCATCTGCGCCATCAGCGTTCTTTTTACCAGAGATGGTCAGATTGCTGTAAGAAACAGAATCATCATAGGTACCAACATCTGCCGTAGTCCGACCTGTTGTCTTATTTAAATTGGTTTCGTACTCACTTCCACTCTTGATGCCATGATCATAAGTAAAGTTTTTCTCATCATCATTTGCAAATCCCGATTTTTTATCAGTCCAGGAAGTATATTCGCTGTTCCCATAGGTCTGTTCCCCGGAACTGGTAATGGTTACAGAGCGTTTTTTGATTTCCACTTCTCCAGCACTGGCCGCCTTGTCATACCCGTTCAGGGTCTTGACTCCATCCTGATAGGCCACATCCATTACATAAAAGGCTCTGTTACCATCGGTAGCAGTCTTGTATGCATCTGACCCTTCTACTTTTTCATTCCCGTTGGTCCGGGTGGCCGTTTGCGCAGCTCCGTCACTGGATACATTGACCGTAGACAGACCCGTCTTCGTACCGTCCGAACTGGTCACATAGGTCAGATAGCTCGACTCACTGAAGTTGCTGAACTGGGTAACATCGATGTCTTTCTTTTGGGAATCCTTATAAGTAGCCTTAGAGGTCAGCGTGTCTGCCATCGTTTTTTCAGACAGGATATCTCCATAGGTCTTGGATGCATAGCCACCAGAAATGGTAATAACAGGGGTTACCTGGAATATGAACTTGTTGCTGCTGGTATCGGTATAGTCCGTCAGCGTTTTATTGGAACTGTTGGCAGTCACTGTGCTGTTGGCATCGGATTTTGCCGTCCACTGGGCATTGGTACCGCTGATCAGATTGCTGCCCAGGCTGGTGTCGTAATCGCTGGGAGAATTCACATAGACCTGCCAGGTGCCCCCAGTGCCAGTGGTAATGGCGGAAGTGCCGGTAGTGCTGTTCACCAGGGATCCCTGGCTGCCCTGGGCATCAATGACTACCGCTCCTTCTGCGGTGCTGGCCGCGGCCAGAGTCCCAGCGGTAGTATTCCCGTTGTAATCCACCCCGGCGCCCAACGTGATCCGGCCCTTATCCCCAGTAGACGTCAGGCTGATTTTGCCGCCATGGAGAGTGTCGTCACTGTCCGTATACCCATCGGATGCTATCCCGTGGACCGTCAAATCACCAGCCGATTTGATAGTCACATTGTCCAGCTGGAAGGCGGTGTTCTGATACCCATCCGTGCGGGTGGCGATGTCGCTGGTGGAAGCCGTTGTATCCGTTGTACCAGAATGGATTTCCCCGCCTACAGTAACGGTGCCGCCGGAAAGGTAGACCCCATGGTCTGCATAGATGGTACCATGATAATAATTAGTAACGTTGTTATTGTCAGTTCCTACCGTCACGGCCCCGGTACTTTCAATGTTCACCGTATCCAGAGCCTTGGCCTTACCCATGTCCCCCTGCAGTTTGACTTCTCCACTACCGGCTTTAATATTCAGGCTGGAATTAGCCAAATTGGTTTCCTTGACAAAACCTACAGTAGTAGCACCACCCATGGCTCCATCATCCCATTTGCCATGAGTACCATACCCTACGGTCAGGAAAGGTGAACTATTATCCGGCTGGGAACGGGTAACATCGACACGTTTTTTATCCGTTGCCGTTGCCTTGTCGGTCCAGGTATCCCAGTTCACATAGCCATATACATTGCTTCCCTTGTTATACGTATAGGTCTTCCCATCACTGCCTAATGATACAGTACTCCAGTCAGAACCGGCATTGCTGTAGAACTGGGTGCCTTTGCCATTGTTGGCTTCTCCTTCCGGACCGGTAACCCAGTACATGCCGTCCTGATAAGTCGGATCATCGGGCATACCCCAGTAAGAGTACGGATACAGTTTGTCATTATTCGTGGATTCTGTTTTATTCAGTACTGTTTTATTCAGTACACCGGACCCACGGCCGCCTACCCAGAGATACTGCTGTCCGTTTGGCGTTGTCAGAGAGTTTTCCAGCACCGTTGTAATGGTAGCCAGATAGGAATCTCCTACAGCCGATTTACCTTCATTATACGTTTTTGTTTTCGGGTTGTATTTGGCCAACGATTCGGACACAAACCAGTTGCTGGCAATAAGCTGCTTGATATCATTGGTTAAATTCGTATAAGCAGTACTGCCGTTACTCATTGTCGTTGTATACGTGCTGTTCTTCGCAAATGTCAGTGCACTGTCCGCCAGGCTCTGAATCTGCGCCTGTGTCAAAGCCGTAAAGTTATTACCCACCTTGTAACCCAGGGCATTATTAGAAACCCCATTAACTTTAACAGAACCTACCGTCAATGTATAGGAAGTGCTTCCAACTGTAATAGTTGGGTTGGATGTCATGTATTTGCTTAAAAACCCTTCTGGATCCGAAACTGCCACATACTGTAAATATTCTTTCGTGGACATTTTTCCTTCCGTAATAATTACAGAAGAGTATCCTTTTCCCTTTGTTACACTGACAGCCGTTGAACTGCCGTCTCCCAGCCAGCGGATATTCTGGGTGTCCGTTTCCTTATCAAAGGTATAATGGGGCTCTCCATTGGAAAAATCTGCTGTATCCGTTGTCGTTTTATAGGTGCCATCTGCATTCTTCGCATAGGTACCATCTGCATTCTTTACATAATTAACCCCCTGGTAATGATAAGCCGGAACCGTATCGGAAGTCAGATATTCATTGACTTTATCAGCTGTGAGTTCATCCCAGGTAGTAGTACCATATACATAGGCCCCGTAGCTGTTCCCGGAGTTGATGATGCCTGTAACAGTAATATCTCCTTTTTCTCCATTTGCATTCGTGGAATCCAGGGTCAGGGTACCCCCATTAAGACCGATAGCCACTTCCCCGTTGAGGGTAATCTTCCCACCATTGGTCTTGATCAGCCGGTCATCCTTTGCACCATCTGCTGTACCACTGCTGTCCACATGTCCAAAATAGGTACCGACCGTATGACCCGCGGGATCTGCACTGCCGGTAAGGGTTCCTTTGCCATACCCCTTGGTATTAGCAGAATCACTGGTGTATTTCACCGTACCGCCGGAAGCAGAGGTGAAATCCCCCCCATTAGTGTCGATATCCGCATTGATGATCACGGCACCGATCTGATTCCCGTCACTATCGGCATTCAGAACCACATTTAGTTTGCCCACCTTAGAAGTGATATTGCCATTGACAGTGATGTTCCGCATGGCATCCAAAGTAAAGGTCGCATCGTCTCCTGCCGTCTTATCGATGTCATTTTTGACGATGATATTGGCCGATCCATTAGTGGCCGCTGCCTGGATGGTCACATTCGTGCCAGCATTCAGCATTTTTTCCACCATATCGGTAGAAATCCAGGTTACGGCGCTGTTGACGGAAGACGCATTGGCTGTGGTAGCATCGGGGTCGTTGTAGCCGATGGAGGCACTGCCATTGGTGAAATCAGAATCTGCGGCAGTTTTCTTTTCGGCGCCACTGTAATTATTTGTTCCCGTCGGGTCACTGTCGGCAATAATGACGTCCAACGGATCCAGCAGCCATTCCCCAGCTTTACCGTTCACGCCTTTGGCATCGATATTGAGGTTATCTCCCAGATTCAGCACGTCGCCAGAGGTTTCGATTTTGCCGCCGTTATTATCACCTTTTGCCAGGAGATTGGTGTCATCATGGACGATGGTTTTTTCGCCGATGACTTTGATATTGCCGGCATCCTGGCCTGCTTCGGTGCCGGAAGCGTCGAGGGTACCGCTGACTTCGACCTGTCCCTTGTCGCCACCGTCGAGGAGAATCTGGCCTTTTTCATTTTTACGCAGCGTCTTAGCTTCAATGGTGCCGCTGTTGTTGACGACCGTACTGAGAACGTCGCCGGCGCTCTTGGCGGTCATGATGACGTAGCCGCCATCGGCTTTGAAGCTGCCACTGTTGAGGGCCTGGGCTTTCGCCAGTTCGCCGTCGACGGTGAAGTTGAGCTTGTCGTCATCGGCAGCTGACAGGGTCAGGTTCTTGGCTGCGGCCATGGCGATAGTGCCGCCATCGTTAGTAATGGTGCCTTTGTTTTCGACGTTCGCTGCATGAAGGGCTACGAGGCCGCCTTGGGCTTTGATCTGGCCTTCATTGATGACAGACGCCGTCGAATCCTTGTCGAGGCTCAGGCCCAGACTGTCTTTGCCATTGCCGAAGTTCTTCATCGCTTCGTCGTTGAGGCGGGCCGTCGATGCGACCAGACCACCGACGTCGACGCTGGAATTCTTGGTAAAGACGACGCCGTTCGGGTTGACCAGGACGACGTTGCCATTGGCATTGAGGTTGCCGGCGATGACCGATTGCTGGCCGCCCGTAACGCGGTTCAGCGAAATGGCGTTGCGGTCAGGCTGGGCATAGCGGACCGTTTCGTCTTTAGCGATATCGAATTTCGTCCAGTCGATAGCCATGCGCTGGCTATTCTGGAGGACCGTCATGTTCTTGCCATCCTGGCTGATAGAGCCCTGGCCGGAACGGATGTCAGCGCCAGAAGGCATAGCCTGGACAGCCGTGCCGCCTAAGGCCATGGCCAAAAGCACCATGACCGTCAGTTTTTGTGTCCATTGTTTTTTGCTGTAGTATTTCATATATATCAATTTCGTTCCTTTCTTGTATAAGTCAAAAAACGAGTTGTATACAGCGGGCCGCCAGCCCCTACTTCAAACTACAAACTCGGTACTATAAACTATCTTTTAGAAATAGAAACCCGTGCGGATCCAGAAGTGGCCGTTGGTGTGGCTGCGGTCACTGATAGGTTCTTCAGCACCCAGGGGCCATGCATAGTCCATGCGGACGAACCAGTCCTGGTAGCGCTGCCAGATAAGGCCGACGCCGATGCCCTGGAGGTTGCGATGGTTCTTGGCACCGGGGTTGATGCTGCTGTCCTTGTTGATCCAGATACCGCCGTGTTCGAGGTAGGTGGCCAGCTGGAGCTGCTGGTCGTGTTTCTTCAATGGCAGGAGCCAGCGCAGTTCGGCCCGGGTCAAATAGCCCGTATCGCCGGACGCTTCGCTGGTCGGGTACGCTTTGACACCATAGGGACCGCCCAGGGAGAAGTGTTCCGATGAATCAAGGTTGGAAAAGGCATATTGGCCCTGTGCCGTCAGCAGCAAATAGAGCCGTTCGTTGATATTCTGATGGCGTTCGATATAGCCCCGTAATTTTTCATAGGTCCCAGTCGTACGCGGGCTGTCTGCCAGCCACTGGTCATAGGGATTGGACGAATAGAGGGATTTATTGGTAATATGGCCCCATTTGTAATCGACGCGCCAGTTCGTCGTGCCGGCCGTATCCTGATCGTCACCGTATAGGGAGAAGATCATGGCGTTGCCCGTCTTGTCGCCGTAAGTAGCGCCAAAGCTGCGGTATTCGTCCTTGATCTGGCTGTGTTCATAGCGGACACCGGTGTACAAGTTGTGACGGCGGCCGCGGTCGATGGCGTAATCGAAGCCGAGGGAAGCGACGCGGGACCGGCCCACACCATCTAAATAAGCATATTCATCGCCCAGGTCATAGCTGAGGACGTTATAGCCGACGGTCATCTTCAAGCCGTCCTGGATGACGGGAATCGTATAATTAGCCCCCCAATCGAACATATGACGGCCTGATGTGGAAATACCGGCCATCAAATGGTCGCCTTCATGGGCCAGGTTGCGGAAATCGTAATTGACGCCGTATTCGTTATAGCCCATAGAGCGGCTGCCATAGTTATCACCCGAAACAAGACCGTGTTTGCTCTGATACGGTTCGACGTCGAGCAGGACGTGGACCGTCCCCGGTTCCGAGCCGGGACTGAGAGTCACCTTGGCATCGGCTTCGGCCAAATCAGACAGAAGCCAGACAGCGCGTTCCAGATTAGTCCGGGTCACGTAGTCGCCGTGTTTCATGAACTTCGTCTGCCGGTACAGGGCTTTATCGCTGATACGTTCCGTATGGTGCTGGCCGTTGCCGCTCTTCTGGCCGGTATGGTTCTGGATGGTCACATCGTCGATGCGGCCGATGACGACATCATAGGTGATGACGCCGGCAGTGACATCCTGCGCCGGCAGATACGCCTTAGCAATGAGATAGCCGCGGCTGCGGAAGTAATGGGTCAGCGCATCGGCACCTTGCTGTAAGTCGGCAAAAGTCAGATCCTTCCCCTTCTTATCGGCCAGGAGTGCCTGTAATTTCTGGTCTTCGACGACGTCCTGACCGGTAATCTTGAATTCATTGACCCGGACTTTCGTCGTCGTATCCATATTCAGTGCCGACTTTTGCCCTTCCGGAATCTGCACGGAAGCACTGCCATTGGTAATCTGTGAAGCTGCCAATCGCTGGCGATCACGCCATTCGTTCTGGAGCATCCCAGCATCCGGTCTGCGTTCGGTCATTTGTGCAGCTCGCTGTACCTCAGGCGGTACAGGACCTGGTTCAGCAGCACTGATACAAGCAGCTTGGGCTACGCCTAAGGCAGCCAAAGCCATCACTTTACAGATCTGTCTATTTCGGCTTTTTTCCATCAACAATATCCCCCTAAGTTGCGTATACTTTATCTTTTGTATCCAATATGCAAGTATACAAAAGGTATGACGATAAACGTTATTTCATAATAACACAATCAAATCTTGTGCTATTTGCTCTATTATATACTATGTATAGCTAAATATCTACACTTTGTTATGAAATTTATAGAACTTTTCCATTAAAAGTTATTTTTTAAAATAAAAAAACAGCCCCATGTAAAACCATAACGTTTTACGGCAGAGGCTGTTTACAAGAAAGTAGATGGCTAAATTACTTATAAATATTCATTTATGCAATGGGCTGCAGGCCCTTACACTCTCGTCAAGCGATAAATGAGGGCATTGCAGATAGCGGCGGCGATGGTGCTGCCCCCTTTCCGTCCTTTGGCGACGATATAGGGGACGCCGGCTTCCATGATGGTTTCCTTGGCATAGACGACGTTGACGAAGCCTACGGGGACGCCGATGACCAGGGCCGGTTTCAGCTTGCCGGCGTCGATGAGCTCCCGCAGGCGCAGGAGCGCTGTCGGCGCATTGCCTACGGCGACGATGACCGGTCCCGGCAGGGCCGCCGCTTTATCCATCGAAGCCTGGGCCCGCGTCGTCCCCTGGGCTTTGGCAGCCGCAGCCACGTCTTCATCGGCCATGAAGCAGACTTTGCGGCACCCCAGTTTCTCAAGGCCCGGCTGGCTGATGCCCATGCAGGCCATGTTGGTGTCGGTCACGATGGTACAGCCGGCTTTCAGGGCCGCCAGGGCCTGGTCGACGGCGCCGGGGCTGAAGCGCAGGTTGCGGACATAGTCAAAGTCGGCACTGGTGTGGACGACGCGCTTGATGATGTCCTTTTCGTCTGGCGGCAGGATGATGTCGCCTAATTCGTCTTCGATGATTTCCATGCTGCGCCGTTCGATGTCGGCAGGTAAAATATGTTCAATTTTCATAGGATTTTTCTTCCTTTCCATGGATGCAGGCTGCAACAAAGCGGGTGGCCCAGGCCTGTTTCCCCAGGAAATGGATATGGGGATAGCCACCGACGAAATGATCATTAGCCACGATGCAGGGCCACTGGCGCCGGCTCCCGGCCTTATAAGCCATAAAATCACGGCCGCTGCAAGCGCTGTCAGAATAGTGGAATTCGTGAGCCGTCACGGTATCACCAGCACAGCAGAGGAGATTGTCTTTTTCAGCTCGGAGCGTGACGTAGCCGAAACGCTTCAGCGATGAGGTCATGAAGGTTTCGCCAGGTATGGCACCGACCCAGGGCCACTGGCGGTCCTGACTGTCGCGGAACGTTTCATGGAGATACATGAAGCCGCCACATTCGGCAAAGCACGGCCGCCGGGCAGCCAAGGCACGACGCAGGGATGCGCGCATCGCCGTGTTCCGGCTCAGGGCCTGGGCGTAGAGTTCGGGATAGCCGCCGCCGAGATAGAGACCGTCACAGGACGGCAGGGCTTCATCATGGAGAGGACTGAAAAAGACGAGGTCCGCTCCGGCCTGCTGCAGGACCTGGAGGCTGTCTTCATAATAGAAACAGAAGGCTTCGTCCCGGGCAACGGCTATGACAGCCCGGCCAGGGCCAGCGTGAAATGACCGGCCGCCGGATTCGGCCAAAGGCGCTGCCTGGCGGGCGCAGGCCAGGAGTTCGTCGATGGCGAGGCTCTTTTCAGCCTGGGCGGCCAGTGCTGCCATTTTTACTTGAAGGTCAGCAATTTCACCGGCCGTGACCAATCCCAAATGGCGGCTGGAAAAGGTACAGTCCGGCATGTCCGGGAAACAGCCCAGGGCCTTCAGGCCCGATGCCGCTTCCCAGGCTGCTTTGAAATGTTCATAGACCATGGGCTTGATGCGGTTGACGATGAAGCCCACGACATGGCTGTCGGCCCGGAAATCCGCCATCCCTTTTAATACAGCGGCCAGCGACAGCCCGGCCCCGCGGCCGTCGACGACGAGAAC
>CABMPA010000070.1 GCA_902388315.1 uncultured Megasphaera sp.
GCCTGGACAGCCAGAAGATGACCCTCATGAAGGACATTGCCATGTTCGACGGCCTTTACGACAAGAACCTGGAATACTTCAAACAGCTCCAGCTCTATATCCAGGCTGGCGAAGAAAAGATAGAGGAACTGAACCTGACGACGATCCCCAAGCTGGAAGCCCAGGCCCAGGTTTCAGATAATCCCATGGCCGTCCAGGTCGTCCAGGATTTCAAGGATGCCGCCAACCGTTTTGAAAAGAAGGTCCACGACCTGAAAATCAGCAAAACCATCGCTATCCAGACGGCGCCGCAGATCCGCATCATCCAGAACAACGATAAAATCCTTGTCGACCGCATCCAGAGCGCCATTTACAACACCATACCCCTGTGGAAGAACCAGATGGTCCTGGCCCTGGGCCTGGGACGGCAGAAAGAAGCATTAGAAATGCAGCAGGCCGTTTCCAATACGACCAATGAGCTCCTCAAGCGCAACGCCGCCATGCTCAAGCAGAACTCCCATGATACGGCTGTCGAAAATGAACGGGCCATCGTCGATATCGAGACGGTCAAACAGGTCAATGAAGATTTGATCAGCACTATCGAAGATACGCTGCGCATCCAGCAGGAAGGCCGTCAGAAGCGGCAGGCCGCCGAAGCCGAACTGGTCCAGATCGAAGACCGTCTGCGGGAAGCCCTGTTAAAAGGCGCCGGTCACAACTAAAAACTACAAACTACAAACTACGGACTCTCCCTTAGAGCCAGCCGAATTTTTTGCAGGCTTCCAGGATCCCGCCCTTATCGTTGTCGCCGGTGACGTAGTCGGCCTGGGCTTTCAGCTCATCCCGGCCGTTGCCCATGGCGATGGAGAAGAAGGGCTTGCGGAACATGGAAAGGTCGTTCATGCCGTCGCCGAAGACGACAGCATCTTCCGGTTTGCCGCCGACGAGGTCCAGCATCCGCAGGATACCGCGGCTCTTGTCGGTCGGCTCGATGAGGTACGTGTGGTCGATGTATTCCAGGTGGGGCAGACCGTATTTCGGCGGTTCGTCTTCGCGCCGCTGGGGCCGGGCGTACATGATTTTATAGATGGCCGTCAGGTCCCCGATGGCGATGGGGCGGACGACGGTCTTCATGTAGTTCCGCGGGTCGTCGTGGGGAAAATCATCATACGGCGTATAGCGGTTGATGGTATTGTCCATGACGACGGCCCAGGGATAGTGGCGGTCCGTCAGGTCGCGCAGGAGTGCTTTACAGTTTTCCAGGGGCAGGCCGGTCATTTCCAGGACCCTGCCATTCAAAGACAGGCTGTTGCCGCCGTCGGCGACGACGGCCGGTATGCCGTAGCGGTCGGCAAAGGTCTGCGTATCGTGCTGCAGGCGGCCCGATGCGATGGCGATGAAATGGCCTTCCTGGACGAGGCGGCGCAGGCAGTACAGCGTGTCTGCCGGGATGATGCTGGAGATTCCCAGGCCCAGGGTCCCGTCGATATCAAAGAAAAAGTATTTTTTCGTCATGAGTCTATCCTTTCTCGGAAAATTAATAAACTTCTTTATTATAGCATATATAAAATTCTCCCAAAATCCCCTTTTGCCATTGACAGAAGGGGTCCTTTTTTTACATAATAAAGTGAATGTCTATTTATTTTCGATCACATATAAAGGAGCGATTGACTAATGAGCACCATTGATACAACTTGTGTAAATGCCATTCGTGTATTGTCAGCTGACGCTATCCAGAAGGCAAATTCCGGCCATCCCGGCCTGCCTCTCGGCGCAGCTCCCATTGCATACGAACTCTGGGCAAATCACATGAACCACAACGCAAAGGACCCGAAATGGGCGAACCGCGACCGCTTTATCCTCTCGGCTGGCCACGGCTCGATGCTGTTGTATTCGCTGCTCCATTTCTACGGCTACGGCCTGACCATGGACGACATTAAACAGTTCCGTCAAGACGGCTCCTTGACACCGGGTCATCCGGAATACGGCCACACGACGGGCGTCGAAGCGACGACGGGTCCCCTCGGTGCCGGCCTGGGCATGGCCGTCGGCATGGCTATGGCTGAAGCTCACTTGGCAGCTATTTTCAACAAACCGGACTATCCCATTGTCGACCATTATACCTTTGCCCTCTGCGG
This sequence comes from uncultured Megasphaera sp., assembly GCA_902388315.1. Lineage (GTDB taxonomy): Bacteria > Bacillota > Negativicutes > Veillonellales > Megasphaeraceae > Megasphaera. The sequence continues at coordinate 2,118 of CABMPA010000070.1, forward strand.
CGACGGCTGCCTGATGGAAGGCATTTCTTCGGAAGCCTTCTCCCTGGCAGGGACTTTGGGCCTTTCCAAACTCATCGTTCTTTACGATAGCAACAACATTTCCATTGAAGGCAATACGGATATCGCCTTTACAGAAAATGTCCAGGCCCGCATGGCGGCATTCGGCTTCCAGACGATTACCGTCGAAGACGGTACGGACCTCGCCGCCATCGGCAAAGCCATCGAAGAAGCCAAGGCCGATAAAGAACATCCGTCGTTCATCACCATCAAGACCCAGATCGGCTATGGCTGCCCGGCTAAACAGGGATCGGCTGACGCTCATGGCTCGCCGCTGGGTGAAGAAAACATCGTAGCCATGAAAGAAAACCTGGGCTGGCCGAAACCGCAGGAAACTTTCTACATTCCGGACGAAGTCTATGCGCATTATGCCGAATTGAGCCAGAAAGCCGGCGCAGCAGAAGCAGACTGGCAGAAACTCTTTGCCGACTACGCCGCTAAATTCCCGGACATGAAAGCCAAATGGGATGCGTTCCACAGCGATGTCGACGCACAGGCTCTCCTGAACAATGAAGATTTCTGGGCATATGAAGATAAACCGCAGGCTACGCGCAGCTTGTCCGGTACGATGATCAACCGACTGAAAGACATCATGCCCCAGCTCTTCGGCGGCAGTGCCGACCTGGCTCCGTCGAACAAGACGGAAATGAAAGGCGAAGGCTTCTTCGGCAAGAGCGATTACAGCGGCCGCAACATCCACTTCGGCGTCCGCGAACTGGCTATGGGGGCCATCACCAATGGCCTGGCCCTTCACGGCGGCGTCCGTCCCTATGCCGGTACGTTCTTCGTCTTCAGCGATTACATGAAACCCATGATCCGTCTGGCTGCCCTCATGAGCCTGCCGACGACATATGTCCTCACCCATGACAGCATCGGCGTCGGCGAAGACGGTCCGACCCATGAACCGATCGAACAGCTGGCTATGCTCCGCTCCCTTCCCAATGTCAACGTCTTCCGCCCGGCTGATGCTACCGAAACGGCTGCCGGCTGGTACCTGGCTGCGACCAGCCAGAAGACGCCGACGGCTCTCATCCTGACCCGTCAGAACCTGCCGCAGCTCGCCGGCAGCAGCAAGGAAGCCCTGAAAGGTGCTTACGTCATCGCCGATGCCAAGAAAGCCGTTCCCGATGCCATCATCCTGGCCAGCGGTTCGGAAGTCGAACTGGCTGTCAGTGCCAAAGACGAACTGGCTAAAGAAGGTGTCGACGTCCGCGTCGTCAGCATGCCCTGCATGGAACTCTTTGAACAGCAGGACGAAGCTTATAAAGAACAGGTACTTCCGAAAGCTGTCCGTGCCCGCGTCGCTGTCGAAGCCGCTTCGGACTTCGGCTGGGGCAAATACGTCGGCCTCGATGGAACGACGGTTTCCATGAAATCCTTCGGCGCATCCGCTCCGGCAGGCACACTGTTCAAGAAATTCGGCTTCACCACCGAAAACGTCGTAGCTGCCGTAAAGAAAGTCGTAAAATAATCGTGGTTCGTGGCTCGTGACTCGTAGGGAACGTCCAAAGGCGTCCCGCAGACCGCAGGTCGCAGTTAGCCGTTCGTAGGGGCCGTCCCAAAGGGCGGCCCGCCGCGTCTTTGCGGGATTCTCACATATACGGAAACGGGCGCCCCACGTGGCGCCCCTACTAGCCACTAACCCCTAACCCCTAACCACTTAAAAGGCGCTGTCTTCATGCGACAGCGCCTTTTTCATTTGTCAAGGCTTGATTTTTCTTCTATATTTTATTATACTAGATGCAAGAAGAAACCCTACTGTGTACGTAAATGGTCTCGATGTTTTGAACCAACACTTTTTACATTGGGAGTTCGGGCTCTATATTGTTAGGCAATGCCTTCACTGGACTGTCGACCTTTATAGGAGAACACCCACCTGCTTAGGCAGGCTCAAAACTCGGTTTATAAACGGCATGGTGGGGCTCTTTTCTTATTCGAGAATTTAGTTATTTCGTCCGCCGCTGAGGAGACTTGGCGGCGTTCTATTTAGTCTGGAGAGCAAACAAATGAGCGGAGACGATTTATTTTCTATGGCTGATGAACGGAGCGGCCGGGACTATGCACCGCTGGCCGTCCGCATGCGGCCGGAATCTTTGGATGACATCTATGGTCAGGACGACCTCATCGGGCCCGGCAGTTTTCTGCGGACCCTCATCGAGAAGGATACCATTCCGTCCCTGTTGTTTTACGGGCCTTCCGGTGTCGGCAAGACGACGCTGGCCCATGTCATTGCCAATGAAACGGACAGCCGTTTCGTAACCCTCAATGCGGTCACCGCCGGGACGGCAGAATTGCGCAAGGTCATTGCCGCTGCACAGGATGCCATCCATTTATATCAAAAGAGGACGATCCTCTTCATTGATGAAATACACCGCTTCAATAAAAGCCAGCAAGACGTCCTGTTGCCGTATGTCGAAGACGGGACGGTCATCCTAATCGGGGCGACGACGGAAAATCCTTACTTTGAAGTCAACCGCCCCTTATTGTCGCGCCTGCGTGTCATACAGCTGAAGCCGTTGCCGGAACAGGCCGTCATGGCTGTCCTGCGGAGGGCCTTGACAGATAAGGAGAAAGGACTGGGCTCGCTGGGTATCACGGCCAGCGATGAGATGCTGGGGACCCTGGCACGGCTGGCTGACCGCGATGCCCGCGTCGGCCTCAACCTGCTGGAACAGGTCTGTATGGTCGTCCCGGCTGGCGGCCATATCACGCACGATGCCATTGAAAAAGTAGCCGGCCATAAAGTCTATACGTACGATAAGAAAGGCGATGCCCATTACGATACGGTATCGGCGTTCATCAAAAGTATGCGTGGATCTGACCCCGATGCGGCCCTGCACTACCTGGCCCGTATGATTGACGCTGGCGAACAGCCGTCCTTCATCGCCCGCCGCCTGGTCATCTGTGCGGCCGAAGACGTAGGGCTGGCCGATCCCCAGGCCCTGGTCATCGCCAATGCGGCCGCCCAGGCCGTCCAGTTCGTCGGCTGGCCGGAAGGGCGCATCATCCTGTCGGAAGCCGTCATCTATGTGGCCTGCGCGCCTAAGAGCAACAGCGCCTACCTGGCCGTCGATGCGGCTCTGGCCGATGTCCGCCACAAAGACTGTGGCGATGTGCCGGATTATCTGCGCGACAGCCATTACAGCGGTGCCGCTGCCCTGGGCCATGGCCTGACCTACCAGTATCCCCACGATTTCGATGGGGGATGGGTGGCCCAGCCGTATTTGCCAGAGGCTTTGAACGGGGCGTCCTATTACAAGGAACGGCCCTATGGCCAGGAAGGGCGCATGGCATCTGCCTGGCATAAGCGCCGCGGCGGCAAGTAATCTATTAGTAGAAGGTGAAGTGTTTTGACAAAAGGAAAGACCCGTAAAACCAGCCGCACTAAGCGGACGGCTGGCACGCGTCAGAAGGCGAAGACTGCCAGGAAGGCAGGGACGTCGCCACTTTTGAAATATGAAATCATAGGTATCTGTTGTATCCTCGCAGGCATTTTTGCGACAGCCGGGTTCATCGGCGTCGATACCGGCCGCATCGGCCACAGCGTCGACGATATTTTAGCGTATATCTTTGGCCTGGGCCGGATTGTCGTCAGCTTGTCCCTCATCATCCTGGGCCTGAAATACATTGTCATCCGCAAAGCCTGCCCGGTGTCGAAATCCTGGGCCGTCGGAACGTGGATCTATATCCTCCTCCTGGGCCTGATCCACTTGCTGGTCATCCCGGAAGGCACGGAATTCCTGCCTCACAGCCTGTCCGTCGGCGGAGGTGTCGTCGGGGCCGTCGTGGCCTCGGCTCTGCGGCGGTTTCTTGGATTTTTTGGAGCTGTCATGGCTATTACCGGCGCCTGCATCGTCACCTTCCTGGTCTGGAAGAATTGGTCTATTTCTAAGCCTGTGGCTGTCGTAGCCGACAAGGCCGGCCAGGAAGCGGCCAAAGTGTCGGGCAAGGCCGTCGAAGGCCTTCAGGACGCATCCCAGTCCTTGAAACAGTGGCACCAGCGCCGACGCATCTTCGATTTGCAGGCGGTTGTAGGGGACGACCCGTTAGGGCGTCCCGCTTGTGGGAATTCCGATGGTTTGCATGGCGTAGGGGACGCCCCGGAGCCTTTCCAGCCCGTCGGGTGCCGACCAACGGAAGGCGCAAGCCGGTTGCTGGAACGGACAGCAGAGGCTGGGCGTCCCGCTTGTGGGAATCCCGATGACATGAATATGGAACAACCGGCTGCGGCCATTTCCGGTGCCCGCGACCTGGGCAACGGCGTCGAAGAAGTCCGTTTCGATGCCAGCCCCATCGAAGAAGATGTCCCTTACGACTGGGCCAGCGACGGTTTTGAAGAAGAATCGCCAGCCGGACCAGAGCCGCAAAAGCTTAGCCAGATCCATGAAACCATCGTCGGCGATACGGCACCGACGGCTCACGATGTCCAGCCGGCAGGTCCGGTAAAGGCACCGCTGGCGCGGGAAACGGATGTTCTTCGCCATGACATGGACGACCTCAAGCCCATCGAAGTCGAAAAGAGCAGTGTCGCCGTCGATACGAGCGAAGAAGGAAGCAGTGCCGTCCCTAAAGCTGCCGGTGAAAAGACATACCGCCTGCCGCCGGTAAGCATGCTGAAGCCGGGCCCGCAGCATGCGGTCGGCCTGAGTGAGGAAGTCCGGGAAAATGCCCGCATCCTCCAGGAAACATTGCAGAGTTTCAATATCGATGCCAAGATACTCAATGCCAGCCAGGGGCCATCCATTACGCGGTATGAACTGGAACCTGCAGCCGGCGTCAAGGTCAGCAAAATCGTCCATCTTTCTGATGACCTGGCGTTGAAACTGGCAGCTACGGATATCCGCATCGAAGCGCCGATTCCCGGAAAGGCTGCTGTCGGCATCGAAGTGCCGAACAAGAAGCTGACCGGCGTCAACCTGCGCGACGTCATCGATACGGATACGTTCCGCAAGGCCGCCGGCGGTGTCCCGGTCTGCCTGGGCAAGGATATTGCCGGCAATCCTATCGTCGCCGACCTGACCAAGATGCCTCATCTCCTGGTAGCCGGCTCGACTGGTTCCGGCAAGAGCGTCTGCATCAATACGTTCATCGCCAGTATCCTTTTCAAGCAGCGGCCGGAAGACGTCAAGCTCATCCTCATCGACCCGAAGGTCGTCGAATTGTCGAATTACAATGGGATTCCCCAGCTGCTGACGCCTGTCGTCACGGACCCGAAGAAGGCCGCCAGTGTCCTGCGCTGGGCTGTCCGGGAAATGGATGACCGCTACAAGCGCTTTGCCATCACCCATACACGGGATATTTCCCGGTATAATGAACTCCATCCGGAAGAGGCCATGCCGTTCATCGTCATCATCATCGACGAATTGGCAGACCTCATGATGACGGCATCGGATGATGTCGAAAAGTCGATCATCCGCCTGGGCCAGAAGGCGCGCGCCTGCGGGATGCACCTCGTCCTGGCAACGCAGCGGCCGTCTGTCGATGTCCTGACGGGCCTCATCAAAGCCAACGTTCCCAGCCGCATCGCTTTTGCCGTTTCCAGCCAGGTCGATTCGCGGACTATCCTCGATATGGCCGGTGCTGAAAAACTGATCGGCAAAGGCGATATGCTCTTCTATCCTCTTGGCGCTTCCAAGCCGCTCCGCGTCCAAGGGGCCTTCATTTCCGATTCAGAAATCGATGAAATGGTAGAATTCATTAAAGCCCAGGGCGGTCCCCAGTATGATGAAGCCGTCCAGAAGGCCCAGTCGGAAAATCCCGAAGACAGCGTCGATTTCTTTGAAGACGAACTCATGCGCCAGGCCATCGATATGGTCCTGGAAACAGGACAGGCCTCGACGTCTATGCTCCAGCGCCGCTTCCGCGTCGGCTATACGCGGGCAGCCCGCATGATCGACATGATGGAAGCCATGCACATCGTCGGGCCCAATAACGGCAGCAAGCCGCGGGAAATCCTCATGACGGCCGATGAAGTACAGCAGAAGTATTTAAGCTGACCCCCTGTACCCCTAGGCGTATCTGTTATATAATAAAAGGTACGATTATAGAGAGTAGGGAGAGGAACAACCGTGAATGAATCTTCAATTGGCGAAGTATTGCGCCTGGCAAGAGAACAACAAGGGCTGACACTACAGGATGTGTCTGATGCCCTCAATATAAAGCGGGAATATCTGGAAGCCCTGGAAAAAGATGAATACGATGCCATCCCAGGCGCCGTCTTTGTCAAAGGCTTCCTCCGCAACTATGGCAATTTCCTGGAACTGGATGGCGTCGCCCTGGCCCGGGAATATAAGGAAAACGTCGAAGAACGGACACCGCAGCCGGAAGTGCGGACCATTATGCCCGTAAAAAAGAAGAAAATCCGCAAAGACAGTAATAAAAAGAAGAAGCAGCGCCAGGGAAAATGGCCGGAAATCACCATTATCGCCGGTATCATCATTTTCCTGCTGCTCATCATTTGGATTTTAATTTAAATAAGGAGCAATATGCGCGAGAAATTCTTAGTAACCAGCCGGGAAGACATGGAACGCCGCGGCTGGGACCAACTCGATTTTGTCTACATCAATGGCGATGCCTATGTCGATCACCCCGGTTTTGCTGCAGCCCTCATCGGCCGCGTATTGGAAAGCCGGGGCTATCGTGTCGGTATCATTTCCCAGCCCGACTGGCACAGTGCCGAACCGTTCAAGGAATTAGGACGGCCGCGGCTGGCGGCCCTGATTACTGCAGGCAATCTCGATTCCATGCTCAATGAAAAGACGGCGGCCAAGAAATTCCGCAGCCGTGACAGTTATTCGCCAGGCGGCGAAGCCGGCCACCGGCCGGAACGGGCGACCATCGTCTATGCCAACCGCATGCGGGAAGCCTATAAGGATGTCCCCATCATCATCGGCGGCATCGAAGCCAGCCTGCGCCGCTTTGCCCACTATGATTATTGGTCCAATAAAGTGCGCCATTCCATCCTCCTGGACAGCAAGGCCGACATCCTCAGCTACGGCATGGGGGAACATTCCGTCGTCGAAATTGCCGACGCCCTGGCCGAAGGCAAGACTGTCGCCGAAATGTA
>CABMPA010000071.1 GCA_902388315.1 uncultured Megasphaera sp.
CTACGACAAATCGGTTAACAGCCGATTGCTCTACCAACTGAGCTATTGAGGAATATCACTTCAAGCTCGTTCCGAACTGGAACAATTGATATTATACTAGATGTGATGGGAAAATGCAAGCTTTTTTTTGAAAAAAAGTAAAAAAAAGGGCTTGTCGCACGACGACAAGCCCTTTAAAGTTGTTAGTGGCTAGCAGTTAGTTGTTAGCGGATGGCTTTAAATTTGAAGGTTTTCTCTGCAAACTACAAACTCTGTGCTACAAACTATAAAGTAAACGGGGCCTCGCATGATGGCAGAAAGCTTCGTGCGACAGCCCCTTTTTACGTTGATCGTAGGTCATTCATCGTTTGTCGTGCGGGATTAAAAATATCAATCCATTACGATGAACGACGAACGAAAAACGTCTAAGTGCAAGGAGCCTCGCATGATGGCAGAATCCTTCGTGCGACAGCGCCTTTTTAAGCATTAAGTTTGCAGGTTATAGTGGATGACTAAAAACTTACATCATGCCGGGCATACCGCCGCCCATGCCAGCCGGGGCTGCCGGAGCTGCTGCAGCCGGTTCCGGTTTGTCAGCAACCAGGGTTTCCGTCGTGAGGACGAGAGCTGCGATGGAAGCTGCGTTCTGGAGAGCTGTACGGGTTACTTTAGCCGGGTCGACGATACCTGCTTTAACCATATCGACATATTCTTCTTTGAGGGCGTTGAAGCCTACGCCATCTTCCGAAGCTTTGACTTTTGCAACGATGACCGAGCCTTCGAGGCCAGCGTTTTCAGCAATCTGGCGGAGCGGAGCTTCGATAGCGCGTTTAACCAGGTTGATACCGGTCTGTACGTCGCCGTCTTCGTCGAATTCGTCGAGAGCCGGGAGAATGTCGATGAGGGTCGTGCCGCCGCCGGCTACGATACCTTCTTCAACAGCTGCACGGGTAGCATTGAGGGCATCTTCGAGGCGATATTTCTTATCTTTCAATTCGACTTCTGTAGCAGCGCCGACTTCGATGACAGCTACGCCGCCGGACATCTTAGCCAAACGTTCCTGCAATTTTTCTTTATCGAAATCAGACGTCGTTTCAGCAATCTGGGCTTTGATCTGGGCAACACGGTCTTTAATGGCCTGGGGGTCGCCGTGGCCTTCGACGATGGTCGTTTCATCTTTGGTTACGCGGACCTGACGGGCTGTGCCGAGGTCTTCCATGGTAACGCTGTCGAGTTTACGGCCGACATCTTCAGTAATGACCGTAGCACCCGTGAGGGTGGCAATATCCTGGAGCATGGCTTTGCGGCGGTCACCAAAGCCCGGAGCTTTGACAGCAACGGCTTTGAAGGTGCCGCGGAGTTTGTTGACGACCAAGGTTGCCAGTGCTTCGCCTTCGACATCTTCAGCGATGATGAGGAGTTCTTTGCCAGCCTGGACGACTTTTTCGAGGACCGGGAGCATTTCCTGGATGGAAGCGATCTTGCGGTCGGTGATGAGGATATACGGTTCGCTCATGACGGCTTCCATTTTATCCGGGTCCGTTACCATGTACGGGGAAATATAGCCGCGGTCGAACTGCATGCCTTCGACGACGGAGAGCTGCGTGCCCATGGTCTTCGATTCTTCGACCGTGATGACACCGTCTTTGCCGACTTTTTCCATAGCGTCAGCGATGAGGCCGCCAACTTCTTCGTCACCAGCCGAAATGGAAGCGACCTGGGCGATGGAAGCTTTGTCGGAAACAGCGATGGAACGTTTCTTGATTTCTTCGACGAGTTTAGCAACGGCTTTTTCGATACCGCGTTTGAGGATCATCGGGTTAGCACCAGCAGCTACGTTGCGCATGCCTTCCTGAATCATGGCCTGAGCCAGGATAGTAGCTGTCGTCGTGCCGTCACCAGCTACATCGTTGGTCTTGGTTGCGACTTCTTTGACGAGCTGAGCGCCCATGTTTTCAAAGGGATCTTCCAATTCGATATCGCGGGCAATGGTGACACCGTCGTTGGTGATGGTCGGTGCGCCGAATTTCTTATCGAGAACGACATTGCGGCCTTTAGGCCCTAAAGTAACTTTTACGGCATTTGCCAAAGCGTCTACGCCTTTGCCGAGAGCGCGGCGTGCATCTTCGTTGAACAAAATCTGTTTAGCCATGTTGAACACACTCCTATGTGAAAGTTAAGTAATTTTTAGATTGACGATTTATTAGATGATAGCCAAGATGTCGCGTTCGCTGACGATCAAATATTTGGTGCCTTCGAATTTGACTTCTGTGCCGGCATATTTGGAGAAAATAATCTTGTCGCCTACTTTGACATCCAAAGCAACGCGTTTACCGTCGTCCTGTACTTTGCCCGGACCTACGGCTACGACTTCGCCCTGGCTCGGTTTTTCTTTAGCAGTGTCCGGTAAAAAAATACCGCTTGCAGTTTTTTCTTCCTGTTCCAATACACGGATAACTACGCGATCTCCTAACGGTTTTAACATTTTATATTCCTCCTTAAAAGTAAGTTGCTACTCTTTATTAGCACTCGACACTTTCGAGTGCTAACTTACAATATATATATTAGCTATTAAAGGTAAAAAAGTCAAGGCCTTAGCCCTGACTTTTTCCTGAAACGTTTTATTTTTTTTGACTTTTTATCTTTTCCGCACTGGCAATAACCGCTTCGGCGACGGCCTTCAAGGATTTCCGGTTCTTCATGCTGTACTGCTGCAGCCGACGGTAGGCTTCGTGTTCCGGTATATGGTACAAGTCCATAAGGCAGCCTTTGGCCCGGTCGACGGCTTTGCGCGTCTCGATGCGTTCATTCATATCATCGAGCTGCTGGGCCACTTCGCGCTGGTGGCGGAACTGGGAAATAGCGATTTCGATAGCCGGGAAGAGATTGACCGGACTGACCGGTTTTACCAGATACCCCAGGACACCGGAATCCTTGACCTTGTCGACGATATCCTGCTGGCTGTATGCCGTGAGCAGCAGGACCGGAGCCAGGCCTTCGTGGCCGATCATACGGGCCGCGTGGATGCCGTCCAGCCGGGGCATCTTGATGTCCAGGAGGACGATATCCGGCTTCTCTTTGCGTACCAAGTCGAGAGCCTCGACGCCATCGGCCGCTTCCCCGACAACAGTATGGCCGGCATCTTCCAGAATTTCACATAAATCCATACGGATGATCGATTCGTCATCCCCTATTACAACGCGATATCCCATTGGTTATTCTCCCCTCTCTGGTAACGGAAAACGGATAGTGACGACTGTCCCTTCAGGCACGCCGTCATCGAAATCAATCGCCCCTTGTAGATCTTTTTCAATCAGCGTACGCACGATGGCCATGCCCAGATGCTTGCGGCCCGTATCGACGGGCGCATGGGCCATGCCGACGCCATCATCACAGACGATGAGGACCCCTTCCGGGCCATCCCGGCGGATGGTAATGGCCAGCGTCCCCTGGCTGCGGCCTTCAAAGCCATGGATGATGGCATTGGTAATGAGCTCATTGAGGACCAGGGCCAAAGATGTCGCCGCATCGGATGGCAGGCACAGTTTTTCCCCGGAAAACTTCGTCTCCACGTGGCATTCCTTGCTGACCAGACTGTGTGCCAGGAGTCCCAGCAATTTCTGGGCCACGTCGGAGATGTCGATGTTCTCTTCGTCATGATGGGACAGCGTTTCATGGACCAGGGAAATACTGAGGATGCGGTTCAGGCTCTCCTTGAGGACATCCCGCGCTTCATTGCTGGTCGTGCGCCGCATCTGCATGCGCAGCAGGCTGGCAATGGTCTGCAGGTTATTCTTGACGCGGTGGTGGATTTCCTTGATGACCGACGTCTTGACCATGAGTTCTTCTTCCTTGCGGTGCAGTTCCGTCCGTTCCGTCAGAATGGAAATGACACGGCGGACTTTGCCACGCTGCAGAATAGGAATGACCCGGCGGGATACGACGGCTTCGCCGAGCGTCACGTCATCGGTCAGGCCCGTCGCCTGGGAAAGTGCTTTCTTGGCCCCGGTCAGGTCGAGGCGGGTATTATAGATATTGGTCCCCGTAATGGCACCGCGCTGGCCGCACATATGCAGGATGCTGTCGGCCATGTCATCGGCATAGATGACGACGCCGTTGCAGTTGACCAAGACGACGCCATCCTGGATGGACAAGGGCTTATACATGGAATGGAAATCCATGGGCACCTGCAGGGACAAAAAGGCTGTCTCCGTCAAGATTTCCCGGTTCTCTTCGACAGCGCCGACAAAGGAAATGACGGCGATGGTCCCGCCCCCGTTATCGACAAAGGGATACGATACGATGGGCGCCATACGGCCGTATTCGATTTCCCTCTCGCCATGCAGTGACTGGCCTATCTGTAAGACCTGATAGTTAAACGGTTCTTCATAGCGGGAAAAGACAGTCCCCGGCTCGGTCGTCTCCGTCTGCCGCCCCTTCTGCAGGAGCGGCGTCCGGTGGGCTGCCAGGACCAGCGTCCCCACTTCCCGTCCCGGCACGTAGACAAAGAGTTCCCGGTGCGACAAGTCGCTGGCGAACTGCAACAATTCTTCACTGTTCTGTAAAATGTGGATCTGCACGGGCGACAAGGTGCTCCTTGTCCGGCAGACCGCTTCGAGTGTAGCCATAGAAGATTCCCCCATCTCTTCTCAGGATTAGTCCGATGTAATCGGCAGGGCCGGCTTGGCGTTGAGGGTCAAGTCGGCAAAGCGGCCATCCAGGGCCATGTAATAGGCCCGGCAGCCGATCATGGCACCGTTGTCGGTGCAGAGTATCGGATCGGGCCGGTAAAAGGCATAGCCTTTGTCGGCACAGGCCGCACTCATTGCCGCAGCCAGCCCGCTGTTCGCCGAGACGCCGCCGGCGACGGCTATTTTCTTGGCCCCGCAGTAGGCGGCAGCATCCATGGTCTTTTCGACGAGCGTTTCGACGACGGTCTTCTGGAAGCTGGCCGCAACGTCAGCGGCATTATAGGACTGTCCCCGCTGTTCCTGCGTGTGCAGGTAATTGAGAACGGCCGACTTGAGGCCGCTGAAGCTGAACTCGAAGTTATGCTTTTCATGGAGGGCCTTAGGAAAGGCGATGGCATCAGGATTGCCTTCCTTAGCCAGTTTGTCGATCTGCGGGCCACCCGGATAGGGATAGCCCATGACGCGGGCGATCTTGTCAAAGGCTTCGCCAGCGGCGTCATCACGGGTCTGCCCCATGAGTTTGAACGAATTATAGCCATTGATCTGGACCAGCTGGGTATGGCCGCCGGAAACGACGAGGGCCAGGAAAGGCGGTTCCAATTCGGGATGGCTGAGGAAATTAGCAAAGATATGACCTTCCATGTGGTTGACGCCGACCAAGGGCTTATCGGCAGCAAAGCTGATGGCCTTGGCGGCGGCGACACCGACCAGCAGGGCTCCGACCAGGCCGGGCCCGTATGTGACACCGATATGGTCGATGTCAGCCAGCGTGACCTGCGCCGTATCGAGGGCTTCTTTGATGATAGGCAGGACGTATTCGATGTGCTGGCGCGAGGCGATTTCCGGTACGACACCGCCGAACTTGCGGTGAATCGGTACCTGTGTCGATATGATGTTGGAACGGATGTGGCGGCCGTCTTCGATGACAGCAGCCGACGTTTCGTCACAACTCGTTTCTAAAGCTAAGGTATACATAGATTTCATCCTTTTTCTATAGTAAATGGCTGGGCCATTGATAATTTTCTTTCTGGCACTGCATGATGCAGGCATCTTCTACAGGCTGGGAATAGTAATCCTTGCGGATAGCCACGCCTTCATAGCCCAGTTTGCGATATAATCCCTGAGCCGGGGCATTGGACTGGCGGACTTCCAGGAACATACTCGTACAGCCATCACGGAAGAGGGCTTCCATGGCCGTGCGCAGGAGCACCTCCCCATATCCCAGGCCACGGGCGGACGGGTGAATGGCGATGTTAGCCAGCTGGCCTTCATCGGCGATGAGCCAGACGTCAGCATAGCCGACGACCTGGCCGTCTTCCCCTTCCAGGACATAATAACGGGCAACGGGATTGTCCAGTTCCGCCGCCAGGGACTGATGGGACCAGGGCACGGAAAAGGACGCCTCTTCGATGGCGATGATATCCGGCAGGTCCTCCCGGCAGGCCTGACGGACCGTTACCGGCATGGGGCACCGCCGTGGCGTTTTTCCCAGAGCACTTCGGCTTCACTGCGGCGCAGGTATGACGGCGTCAGGGTCATACAGTCATCGTAGTCACCGGCGGCAAAGCGGACGTTGGCAGCCAGGGCCACGCTGCCGGCACGGGGAATGACCATCGTCGGCGGCGCCATGCGGAACAAGGGGCTCCGGCCTTCGATAGCGGCACGCCCTTTGAGGGAGCCGTCACCACAGAAGACGACGGGCTGCCCTTCCCGTTCCAGCGTTTCCAGGACCTCCGTCCGCGGCGCAATGTAGATTTCTTTTTCTGTCGTCAGCGTCGTCCGGTCCCAGCGGTAGACGCCGGCATAGACGTTCCCTTTCTGGGCGTCGATGAGTGTGCAGATACGGTCGGAAACGCCGACGAAATTCCAGGCCAGACTGACCGGCGTCGTCACCCCGACAATAGGCACGTTCCAGGCAAAGGACAGGCCTTTGGCCGTAGCCAGGCCGATGCGCAGGCCCGTAAAGGAACCGGGGCCGACGGCTACGGCAACGCCGTCGATCTGGGATTTCTTGACCGATGCCTTGTCGAGCATATCGGCAATATGGGGCATGAGCTGTTCCGAATGGGTCAGCCGTGCCTGGATGGTGAGTTCAGCCCGCAGCGTGTCGTCGTGGAGCAAAGCGACACTCGATACGAGGCTTGATGTTTCAATGGCTAAGAGCATATTTTTTTACCTCATTTTCTACAGCCTGCCAGCGGCTGCCGGGAAAATCAAAATGGAACAGGCGGTCTGTAGGACTCGTCTTTTCGATGGTGATGACAGCGGCATCATCAGGCAGGCGGTCCGGAAATTTTTCCGACCATTCGATGACGGTCACGCCGCTTTCGAGATAGTCGTCAAATCCCAGGTCATCTAATTCATATTCTTCTTCCAGCCGATAGAAATCGAAATGCTGGAGAGGAAGGGTGTTTTCATAATAATTCAGAATGGTGAAGGTCGGGCTGACGACGACGTCGTCAATCCCCATGCCCTGGGCAATGCCCTGGACGAAATGGGTCTTGCCAGCACCGAGGTCGCCACGCAAAGCCAGGACATCGCCAGCACTGAGGACGGGGCCCAGGGCTTTGCCCAAAGCAATCGTATCCGCTTCTGAATGAGTTGCTATATCAAGGCTCATGGTTTTCTCCTTTTAAAAATGTGTCCAGCCCGTCGGCGGCAGAACCTGTTCGCCCCCCTCGTGCCGGAGCAGGACCCGGCCCGGCCCCGGACGGACCGTTCCGATAGGCGTCACGGCCGGATAAGCCGTCTGCAGGGCCTGGAAGTCATCAGGCGCCATGGTGAAGACCAGTTCATAATCTTCGCCGCCGTTGAAGACGAATTTCCAAACATCCTTGCCCGATGCCGCAGCCCAGGCTTTCAGCTCACGGCTTGTCGGTACCTGATCCCGGTCGATGACCAGTTCGACACCGCTGGCCTTGGCGATTTCATTGGATTCACTGGCCAGGCCGTCGCTGATGTCGTTCAGGCTGTGGCAATGATGTTGTACCAATAATCGTCCCAGGGCAATCTGCGGTTCCGGGTACTGGTGGGCTTTCTTCAAATTTTCATAGCCGTCCTGTCCGGCCAGGAGGACGTCGAGGCCGCCTGCCGAATCGCCAATGGTATGGGATACGGCAATGACATCGCCAGCCTGGGCACCGCTGCGCAGCAGGGCTTTCCCGGCTTCGATTTCACCAAAGGCAGCAACGGTGATGACGACGCCTTCTTTCGACATGACCGTATCCCCGCCGAGGATATTGACCTGATGGGTACGGCAAATATCCTTGATGCCGCGATACATTTCGACGACGTCGTCAACCTCCATCTGCGGTGCCAGGGCCGTCGACAAGACGATATGCGTCGGTACGGCCCCCATGGCGGCCAGGTCGCTGAGATTCGATGCCACGGCTTTGAAGCCGACATCATGCCAGGTCGCCGTCTGGCCGATGATGAAATGGCTGTTCTGGACCATCGTGTCGATGACAGCGACCTGCTGCCAGCCCGGCGTCGTCGTGTAGACAGCTCCGTCATCGCCAATGCCGACGACGACGTTCTCTTTATGATAGAGCGTATCCTCTTTGATGGCATCGATGAATCCGAATTCACCGATATCTGAAATTTTCATAATTGAGCCTCCGCGACGTTATTCTTCATAGTCAATGTGGTTGTCTTCGCACCATTTCTTGGCAATCTTGCGGAATTCCATGCGCTGGAAAGTATACCAGAACTGCACCAGGCCCATGTCCTTCAATTCCCGTTCCAACTGAGACACGGTCTTGCCGGCTTCGATGGACTGCTGGAAGGCAGCCCGCTGCTGTGGGTCCTTCATCATGGGGACAAAGCCCTTGATCATTTCCGGTAAATCCAGGTCAGCCTGGGTCGGCAGCTTGAGGTAAGCATCGGGATCAGCGGTAACTTCGTTTTCCGCTTTGTCGTCCCCGGGGATTTCTGTAACCAAGGCCATATGGCCGTCCTTTTTATTCAGATAAAATTTGAGATAGGGATTATTCAGTTCAAAGGCTTTCAATATTTCTTCGAGCTGTACTGTCATAACTTCCACTTCCTTTTCACATTTTGCGATGCCTCTATTATAGCATGGATAGAGCCGCGCCTAAAGTGGGCAAAAGAGGCTGTCTTCGTGGGACAGCCTCTTTTTGAGTTTTAAGTTTGCAGTGAAGGTTTTTATAAAGAAAAAAAGACTGCCACAAAATGTGACAGTCCCTTTTGATGTGGTGACCCGGTAGGGATTCGAACCCTAGACCTACTGATTCGTAGTCAGTCACTCTATCCAGCTGAGCTACCGAGTCATGTGGGAATGAAGGCGGACCTTCATTCCGTTTTTTCTGGCAGGGGCAGAAGGAATCGAACCCTCAACCAATGGTTTTGGAGACCACTACTCTACCAGTTGAGCTATACCCCTACAAAAATCAGCGGCTTCCTATCCTCCCAGGGGGCCTCCCCCCAAGTACTTTCGGCGTTT
>CABMPA010000072.1 GCA_902388315.1 uncultured Megasphaera sp.
AGACATCGCCCTTTCACGGCGAGAACATGGGTTCAAATCCCGTAGGGGTCACCACATGAAAAGGTCCTGTCGCATATGCGACAGGACCTTTTGTTGTTCGTTCTTCGTGGCTAGTTGTTAGCAAAGTGCTTACGAGCCACGGACCACGAATGGTTAACCACGAGCCAGGAAGAAACTGCCGTATAAGGCAGCTTCTTCCTTTCGCATGGCTCAATGCTAAGCTATGCAAAATAAGCAATGATAATTTCTGGTTCAGGAAACATGAGTACACTACAAAAAGACAAACAGGCAAATACTCTATTGACAATGGACAAACAAAGGCGTATAGTAAAGGCATAAGCAAACCGTATTTATTCTGACTAACGAAGGAGGGACGCTGCCATTTGGCAGCACATACCATGAGTGAAGAAAAAGTAACCTTACAAATGATCAAAGATGCCCAGGAACGCTTGAAAGGCGTCGCCCAGAAGACAGGCTTGTCGTACAGCAATTCCGTCAGCGATCTGGCTGGTTGTGAAGTCTATTTGAAACTGGAAAATCTCCAGCGGACGGGCTCCTTTAAATTGCGCGGTGCCTATAACAAAGTTGCATCCCTGACACCGGAAGAACGGGAAAAAGGCGTCATCGCCGCTTCTGCCGGCAACCATGCCCAGGGCGTCGCTCTGGCTGCCAGCGAATACGGCTGCCAGTCCGTCATCTGCATGCCGAAACACGCGCCCTTGAGCAAGATTACGGCGACCCGCGGCTACGGTGCCAACGTCGTCCTTTACGGGGATTTCTTTGATGAAGCTGCAGCCAAAGCCGTCGAATTGACGACGGAACATGGCTATACTTTTGTCCATCCCTTCAACGACCCGCAAGTCATCGCCGGTCAGGGGACGATTGCCCTGGAAATCATCGAACAGCTGCCCGAAGTCGATGCCATCGTCGCACCGATTGGCGGCGGCGGCCTCATTTCCGGTCTGGCCGTAGCAGCCAAGAGCGTCAATCCGAAGATTAAAGTCATCGGCGTCCAGACGGAAAACATGCCGTCCATGAAGGAATCCGTCGAAAAAGGACAGGTCATCACTTATAATGGCAAAGCCACCCTGGCCGATGGCATCGCCGTCAAGACACCTGGCGACCTTACCTTTGACATCTGCAAGAAATACGTCGATGAAATCGTCACCGTCGATGAATCGGAAATCGCAAGCGCCATCCTGCTCCTCCTCGAACGGGGCAAGACCGTAGCCGAAGGCGCCGGGGCCGTCCCGGTTGCAGCCCTCATGAGCGGCAAGATTTCCGGTATCCGCAACAAGAAAGTCGCAGCCCTCGTCAGCGGCGGCAACATCGACGTCAACAATATGACCCGCGTCATCAACCAGGGCCTGATCAAGTCCCAGCGCAAGATTTTCTTCCAGACCGTCATCCCCGATGTTCCGGGCGAACTGGTCAAGCTTCTGACCCTCATTGCCGGCACCAATGCCAACGTCCTTTCCATTACCCACGAACGCAGCCAGCACGGCATCGATATGGGTATGACCGCCGTCTCGCTGGAACTGGAAACGGCTAACGAAAAGCACGTTGAAAAATTGATGACCATGCTCAAAGACCATCATTATTTTGTTACCTTGAAGTAGTGGAGGCCTGATCATGGAACAGCAGAAAATGGAACGCGGCCTGAAACCGCGTCACGTAGAGATGATCGCTCTTGGGGGGACGATTGGTGTCGGCCTGTTCATGGGGTCGGCTAACACCATTCAGATGGCGGGACCGTCGGTACTGCTCTGTTATGCCGTGACGGGCGTCGTCATGTTTTTCATCATGCGCATCATGGGGGAAATGCTTTATCAGGAACCGGTTACAGGCTCCTTTGCCACGTACGGACATAAATACATCAGTCCTTTCGTCGGCTACCTCACTGCCTGCTCCTATTGGTTCCTGTGGGTCGTCGTCGGGCTGTCGGAAATCACAGCCGTCGGCATCTATGTCCACTACTGGTTCCCATTGCTGCCGCAATGGATATCGGCCCTGGCCGGCATGGCCATCGTCGCTGCGGCGAATATGGCAGCGGTTAAATATTACGGCGAATTTGAATTCTGGTTCGCCTTGATCAAAGTCGTCACCATCATCGTCATGCTCATCGTCGGTGCTGCGGTCATCCTCTTTGGCTTCGGCAATGGCGGTGTCCCCGTCGGCATCAGCAATCTCTGGGTCAACGGCGGGTTCATGCCCAACGGCTGGGGCGGCATGCTGGCAGCCATGTGTGTCGTCGCCGCGTCCTTCCAGGGCGTCGAACTCATCGGCATCACGGCCGGCGAAGCCCAGGACCCGAAACATACTTTGAAGAAGGCCGTCAACAATATCGTCTGGCGTATCCTCATCTTCTACATCGGCTCGATTTTCATCATCCTCTGCATCTATCCCTGGAATGAAGTCAGCTACATCGGCAGTCCTTTCGTCATGACCTTTGCCAAAGTCGGTATTTCGGCAGCGGCAGGCATCATCAACTTCGTCGTCCTCACGGCGGCCCTGTCCGGCTGCAATAGCGGCATGTACAGTTCGGGCCGTATGCTCTATACGCTGGCCCAGAACGGGCAGGCGCCGAAGATTTTCGCCAAATTGTCCCCGACCGGTGTGCCGCGCAACAGTATCGCCGTCACCATCGTCGTCCTGGCTATCGGCGTCATCCTCAACTATCTCATTCCCGATTCCAAATTGTTCCTCTATTTATACAGTGCCTCCGTTTTTCCGGGCATGGTCGCCTGGTTCGTCCTGGCCTATGCCCAGAAAAATTTCCGCAAGTCCTGGGGACCGGAAGTCATGGCGAAACATCCTTTCAAATCGCCGCTCTATCCCTATTCCAATTACTTCTGCATCATCTTCCTCATTCTCGTCACTATCGGCATGATCTATAATCCCGACACGCGCATGTCCATCTTCTCATCGTGGGTCTACATCGCTGCCGTCATCATCGCCTGGTTCGCCTGTGGCCTGAACAAGAAAAAGTACGATAAAGAAGGCCACCTCATCGAAGGTGCGGAAGAAGGCTCGACGACCGTCGTCAAAGCCGAGTCGGAATCGTGATTATCTGTCGCAGGTCTATGGTCTTCCCTGGGCCTGCGATGTATAATATAGTTATCACTTATGATTAAGGAGATGCATACTCATGGCAGTTAATGTTATCAGCACGACCAAAGCTCCGGGCGCAGTAGGCCCGTATTCCCAGGCTATCAAAGCCGGTGATTTCCTCTTCGCATCCGGCCAGATCGCCATCAACCCGGAAAAGGGCAAAATCGTTTCCGGCGGTGTCGTCGAACAGGCCGAACAGTGCATGAAGAACGTCGGCGCTATCCTCGAAGAAGCTGGCCTCACTTATGATGACGTCGTCAAGACGACCGTTTACCTGACGGACATCAACTTCTTCGGCGTCGTCAACGAAGTCTATGGCAAATACTTCCAGAAGACCTTGCCGGCCCGTTCGTGCGTCGAAATCAGCCGCCTCCCGAAAGACGTCTTCGTAGAAGTCGAAGTCATCGCCTATTGCGGGAAATAAGCTTTAAGTTAATGCTTGAGGTTTGAAGTGATGGCTTTTAAATTTAAAACCATCCGCTAACGGCTAACAACTTAAAAAGGGGCTGTCGTACGAAGGTTTTTGTCACCATGCTAAATTTTTTACCATTTGCTGCAAACTAAAAACTACAAACTTAAAATTCAAAAAGAGGCTGTTTTAATACGACAGCCTCTTTTTTTCTCTCCCAGGCAGGAAATCAGGGGCCTCATGTCTAATACTTATATTATAAGGAAAAGGAGTGATCATTATGTCTAAACGCACGGCATCAGATATTATGGAAAAGAATTTCGTTACGGCAACGCCGGAAACGTCGGTTTTCGATTTGGTCAATATGTTCGTCAAGAATCACATTACGGCCATTCCCATCATCAATGAAAAAGATGAGCTCGTCGGCATCGTCACTGATGCGGATTTGCTCTACAAGAAAGTCAAACCCCATGTCCCTCACTATGTCAATCTGTTAGGAGCCAGCATTTATTATAACGGCATCAGTGAATACGACAAGGGGTTCAAGAAACTCATGGCCTGCACGGCCAAAGACATGATGACCAAAGATGTCATCATCGCCGCACCGGATGCGGAAGTCGAACAGATTGCCGGCGTCATGGTAGCGGAACATTTGAAGGTCATCCCCATTGTCAAAGAAAAACACATTGTCGGCATCGTCACCCGCGGCAATATCCTCGATGAATTGTATCGCGAATACGGCGACGACTAGGGAAAAGGGGGGATAGACAATGGCTGAACACATTGATAAAGGTCCGGGCACGGGCGGAGAAAAGGAAGCGGAACGCCCTATGGTCCGCGTCAAAGATGTCATGGAAAAGGTTTTCGTCTCGGTCACGCCGGATGTTCCCATACGCGATGTCTTCCGTATCTTCATCAAGCACCGCCTCCTGGCTGTGCCCGTCGTCGATGAAGAAGACCACCTCATCGGCCTCATTTCCAGCGCCGACCTCATGTACCGCAGCTCGAAGCCGCACATTCCGCGTCTGCCCTTCATCGGCACCAAGATTTATACCAGCCGTGTCGGCAAGTACGCCAAGGAATTCAAGAACCTCCTGGACCAGCCCTGCGAAAAATTGATGACCAAGAACGTCATGATTGCCACGCCCAAGGCCGATGTCGAACAAGTCGCAGCCGTCATGATCCTGGAACACTTGAAGGTACTTCCTGTCGTGGACAACAAGCGCGTCGTCGGCATGATCACCCGGGCCTGCATCCTCAAAGATTTGTATCGGGAATGGAAGTATTGACCTTTTTGTGACTAGTCACTCTCAGCCTCGTGTGCTATAATATTATAATCGAATGATTTAGGCAGCCGCCGCTGTCAAAGAAAGTATTTCACGAGGAGGCACTTAATGGATACCAAAGAACTCGTCATCGTTGTCGATTTTGGTGGTCAGTATAACCAGCTCATTGCACGGCGTGTCCGTGAAAACCACGTATACTGTGAAGTATACCCGTATCACAAAGCAGTTGCAAAGATTAAAGAACTTCAGCCCCAGGGCATCATCTTTACCGGTGGTCCTGGCAGCGTCTATGAAGATAATGCGCCGAAGATCGAAGCCGAAGTCTTCCATCTCGGCATCCCCGTCCTCGGTCTCTGCTATGGCATGCAGTTCATGGCCCAGACCTTAGGCGGCGAAGTCAAACATGCCGACATGCGCGAATTCGGCAAGACCGAAATCGATGTCAATACGGCCTCGCCTTTGTTCAAAGGCCTGCAGGAAAAAGAAATTGTCTGGATGAGCCATCAGGACTACGTCGCTTCCATTCCGGAAGGCTTTGAAATCGTAGCCCGCACGGCCAACTGCCCGGTCGCTGCCATGCAGAACCCGGCCAAGAAGCTCTATGCCATGCAGTACCATCCGGAAGTGCTTCACACAGAACACGGCAAGGAAATGCTCCATAACTTCCTCTTTGAAGTCTGCGGCTGCACCGGTTCGTGGACCATGGCCAACTACGCCAAGACGGCCGTTGCCAGCATCAAAGAAACCGTCGGCGACGGTAAAGTCGTCCTGGCCCTTTCGGGCGGTGTTGACAGCTCGGTAGCTGCTGCCCTCATTTCCAAAGCCGTCGGCAGCCAGCTGACCTGTATCTTCGTCGACCACGGCCTGCTCCGTAAGAACGAAGGCGACGAAGTCGAAGCGGCCTTCAAGGATAGCGGCATGAACTTCATCCGCGTCGATGCGTCGGAACGCTTCCTGAAGAAACTCGAAGGCGTCAGCGATCCCGAACGGAAACGGAAAATCATCGGCGAAGAATTCATCCGCGTCTTTGAAGACGAAGGCCGTAAAATCGGTTCCGTCGATTTCCTGGCCCAGGGGACCATTTACCCCGACGTCATCGAATCCGGTGCCGGCGATGCTGCCGTCATCAAGAGCCATCACAACGTAGGCGGCCTTCCGGCTGTCGTCGACTTCAAAGGCCTCATCGAACCGCTCCGCAACCTCTTTAAAGACGAAGTCCGCGAACTCGGTGCCGAACTGGGCCTGCCGGAATACCTCGTATGGCGCCAGCCTTTCCCAGGTCCGGGCCTGGCTATCCGTGTCATGGGTGAAATCACTAAAGAAAAACTGGCCATCCTCCGCGATGCCGATGCCATCTTCCGCGAAGAAATCGCCAATGCCGGCATGCAGCGCGACATCAACCAGTATTTCGCCGTCCTGACCAACAACCGCTCCGTCGGCGTCATGGGCGACTTCCGTACTTATGATTACACCTTGGCCCTGCGCGGCGTCACCACGACCGACTTCATGACGGCTGACTGGGCACGTATCCCATACGACGTCCTCGACAAAATTTCCAGCCGCATCGTAAACGAAGTAGACCACATCAACCGCATCGTCTACGACATCACCAGTAAACCACCTGCAACGATTGAATGGGAATAGTTGCAAATTGCCTCACAAATCGCTTAACTAAGCCGTTTGTGAGGCTTTCTTTTTTTCAAAAGTTCCAAAAGTGTACCAAAAAATTTTAAAAAACTTTTTTTAGGGCCTATTTTTGCCAAATTTCTCGAACAAAAAATGTGCATTTTTATACGTATGAAACAAAAATGGTTACAAAATACACGTAGATTTGCAATGTAAAAATATACACGGCCAACGGCCTTGTGCGTAGGGGCCGACCCGAACAGGGCGGCCTGCTGCGATATTTAACAACACCCGGTTCTGACATTATGGAGAGCCTTTACGGACTACGGACCATTGCTTTTCGAGGGGCTCCCTGATTGTATAAAGAGTTTGAATTTGATACAATTAGGAAAACGGGGACCTATCATCTTTATTAGGGAACAGCAAAGTCAAAGACCAGCTGATAAACCTGCTTGATTTGATGTTCAAATCGTCAAAGAACGCCAGCGAAAAGATTACGGCCTTGCATAATGATTTTGGAATTGATTTGACACAAGAAGGAGAGGGGGATTTGAAAATCATGTGTAATTTAGGAGAGGGATTGTATGAAGATGGCCTGATGAAGGGAAAATTAGAATCAGCTTTGGAAATGCTCAAGGATGGTGTGGATCTAGACAAAGTCGCAAAGTATACCAAACTATCACTTTCCATCATCAAAGAACTTGCTAAACAAAATAAATTGATTTAGAAGCAATTAACAAAAATACCTCCACGGGGGAAGAAACCATTGGCGGTATTTTTATCGAAATTTCTTCCTATTTCTTTGGACTCATATGCGACTTAGCCGCGAGATATTTATGATTGTATTACAATCATGTGCCACTTGTCATAAATTCCGTCTACGCACAGGACTCACGCGGCCTTTTTGATTCGTCAGGCGCTGACCAGAGGAAGGCGCAGGACGGTTTCCAAAACGGACAGCTTTGTTGGATGGGGCCCACAAAGTGGTGGAGGGGTTCTTCATGGGCGGCCCGCTGCGCGCTGAAGTTATCCCGAAATGTCGTTGGTGATTTGAATTTGTTGCCGCGCAGCGACACCTGAGTTCGATTCATGTTATGGAAAAATGTGTTTTTTGACATTAGAAATACTTGGAAAAATGTGATGTTTAGGGTATAATGATATTGGAAATATGTGCGATTTTATAATAAAAACTACTGGAAAAATGTGATGGAGGAATGATATGTTCCTAAAGAGAAAGATTGCGTCATGGCTTGTTGATTGGAAAAGGGATCCTGAACGGTTGCCATTAATTGTCAAAGGGGCCCGTCAAATTGGAAAAACGGAATCGATTCGTCATTTTGGTAAGACACAGTACAAAAATTATATTGAGATAAATTTTATTTTACAAAAGCAGTATCAGAGTATTTTCGATGATGGATTCGATGTGGATCAAATCATCAAAAACATTACGTTTATCAATCCATCTATCCGCGTTACGCCTCATGAAACACTGATTTTTTTTGATGAAATTCAAGCTTGTATCAATGGGGCTACGAGTCTAAAGGCTTTTAAATTAGACGGTCGATATGATGTAATATGTTCGGGGTCTTTGATGGGCATCAACTATCAGGAAATCGAGTCGAATAGTGTTGGCTACAAGCAGGACTATGTGATGTATTCACTGGATTTTGAAGAATTTCTGTGGGCCAAGGGGTATCAGGAATGCCAGATTGAAGATATATATCAGCATATGCAGGAAATCC
The DNA here is from genome assembly GCA_902388315.1 of uncultured Megasphaera sp. GTDB lineage: Bacteria > Bacillota > Negativicutes > Veillonellales > Megasphaeraceae > Megasphaera. Next base: position 8,175 of record CABMPA010000072.1, read on the forward strand.
AGCCTTTATCGGCGTCACAGATGCAGGCTCTGCGTGCTGTATTTGGTGAATATATGGTAGTCGGCGGGATGCCAGCAATCGTGTCACGATTTATACGTCAAAATGATTATTCTGGTATTTTGCAGATGCAGCAGCAAATTCTGATTGACTATGAAGAAGATATTACGAAATATGCAGGGGGACTCGACAAAACGAAAATCCTCAATGTCTATCGGGCTATTCCTGTGTTTTTGGGGAAATCAAATAAAAAGTTCCAGATTTCTAAAGTGGCTCATGGAGCGCGGAATCGGAGTTATGTTGGTGTTGTCGAGTGGCTGGAAAATGCAGGCATCGTTAATATTTGCTATAATTTGGAAATGCCCGAATTACCATTGAAGGGAAATTATAATCCTACTGATTACAAACTGTATTTTGGTGATCCAGGCCTTTTGATTGGCTCTTTAGACGAAGAAGCGCAACAGGATTTGCGGAATAACCGAAATTTCAATATTTACAAAGGAGCTATCTATGAGAATGTGGTCAGTGATATGCTGAAAAAACAAGGATATCCTTTGTTTTTCTATAAGAATACAAAAGCAACAGTCGAAATGGATTTCATGGTGCGAGATATGTACTCTTTAATACCGATTGAAGTCAAAGCGAAAAATGGGTCAACGATTTCGCTTCATAAAATGATTACGAAAGATTCATATGCGGATATCCATTACGGTATCAAATTAGGAAATTTAAATATTGGATTCAATGGGGAGTTTTACACATTCCCTTATTTTTTGACTTTCTTGTTGAAGCGTTTTCTGTCTGAACGAATGATGTAAGTGCTGTATCAGGATTTACACGTCCCCTACGAAATCGCACCTGGACATCTACTACCATAGCCAGTTGGCCGATAAAATACATCAGGGAAAAGAAGGAATCCAATATTTAGATTATA
>CABMPA010000073.1 GCA_902388315.1 uncultured Megasphaera sp.
TTTTTTTGTTTCTTTTGCCCCAGATTCTCATAGGGAGGTTTTTTTATTGAAAAAGTGTTGTGATTTTCTGGTAAACAACATGGCTATTTTTGTCGTCCTCATCGGTATCATCGGTGCCGTATGGCCTCAGCCTCTGCAGTGGGTCAAGCCCTATGTTGGCTGGCTCCTGGGGATTGTCATGTTCGGCATGGGCATGACCTTGACCGTACAGGACTTCAAGACCGTCTTCAAGCGGCCCTGGGAAGTCCTCATCGGCGTCGTCGCCCAATTCGTCATCATGCCTTTCGTGGCCTGGGCCCTGGTGCGGCTCTTTGCTCTGCCGCCGGAACTGGCTATTGGCGTCATCCTTGTCGGGACCTGCCCGGGCGGGACGGCATCGAATGTCATTTCTTATCTGGCTAAGGGCGATGTGGCCCTGTCCGTGTCGATGACCATGTCGACGACGCTCCTGGCGCCTATTGTGACGCCGGCGCTGACCTGGTTCCTGGCAGGTGCCTGGATCCATGTTTCCTTTGTCTCCATGATGATTTCCATTGCGGAAATGGTCCTGGTACCGGTTTTGCTCGGTCTGGCGGCTCATCATTTCTTCTCCCGCGGCGTCGAAAAGGTCCTGCCGGCTATGCCCGTCATTTCGGTCGTCACTATCGTTATTCTCGTCGGCTGCGTCGTATCCCTCAGTGCGTCGCGCCTCTTTGACGTCGGCCTGCTCATGGCGGCTATCGTTAGCTTGCACAATGTCTTTGGCCTGGCCCTGGGCTACGGCATGGCCAAATTGTTCCGCCTCGATTCGCGGAAATCCCGGACGGTCGCCATCGAAGTAGGCATGCAGAATTCCGGTATGGCTGCGTCCCTGGCTGTCTTATATTTCAACCCGGCGGCGGCTATTCCCGGTGCTATTTTCAGCGTATGGCACAATATTTCCGGGTCCATCGTGGCCAACTTCTTCTCGCGCCGCGATGAAAAAGCCGAAGAAAAGGCTCGTTCCCTGTCTGTCGATAAATCGAGTGTTCCTACTCATTAATTTATATTCTAAAGGAGTCTTAGTATCATGAAAATTTTCCGTACTGTCAAAGAAATGCAGGCATTTGCTGGTGAACAGAAAAAAGCTGGTAAGGTCATCGGTCTGGTTCCGACTATGGGGGCTCTCCATGAAGGTCATCTGACCCTGATGCGGGCTGCCAAAGCCAAGTGTGACGTTGTCATCGCTTCGGTCTTCGTCAATCCGACCCAGTTCGGCCCCAATGAAGACTATGACGCTTATCCGCGCCGCTTCGATGAAGACTGCCAGAAATTGGAAAGCGTCGGCGTCGATGCCGTTTTCCATCCGGAACCGTTGGAAATGTATCCTGAAGGCTACTGCACGTATGTCAACGTCGAAGGCGATATTACCCATAAACTCTGCGGTGCCCAGCGGCCTATCCATTTCCGCGGCGTCGCTACGGTCGTCACGAAATTGATGAACATTACCCGCGCCGATGAAGCCTTCTTCGGCCAGAAAGACGCCCAGCAGGTCGTCGTCGTCCGCCGCTTCGTCAGCGACCTCAATATCCCGGTCCACATCAATATGGTCCCCATCGTCCGCGAAGAAAGCGGCCTGGCCCGGAGTTCGCGCAATACCTACCTTTCGCCGGAAGAAAAACAGGCAGCCCTGGTCCTGTCCCGCAGCCTGCGCAAAGCCAAAGCGGCTTATGAAGGCGGCGAAAAAGACGTAGAAACGCTGAAAGCCGTGGTCACCCAGGAAATCCAGGCTGAACCGATGGCTTCTATCGACTACGTCGACCTCTTCTCCTTCCCGGCTTTGGAACCGATTCAGACCGTCGACCAGGAAAGCCTGTTGGCAATCGCTGTCCGCATCGGTAAGACGCGCCTCATCGATAATATCATCATCGGGTAAAGAATCTTCACATTTTCTTCACATTTCCTCCACATCTTTTTCGCACCCCTCTGGTATAGTAGAATCATAAACAGAGGGGTACTACAAAGGAGGTTTTCATGATGAAGAAAAAAATCTTAGCCGGATTGGCTGCTATCGTAGTGATTGCCGGTTTTTCCGCCTTTGCAGCGACACCAGCTGCTTCAGAAGGTTCATCGTCAGGGAATTACGGTCCGGGCTATACGTGTTATGGTAACGATAACGGGTATTGCCGGGGGCCGCGTGCCTGCTCCGATGACCAGGATACCTGCTATACTGGAAATGGCTATTGCCAGGGACCGCGCCGCGGCTGCCGGGCTGATGGACAGCGTGGCTGTCAGGGCCGTCAGGATTGCCCTGCCTATAGCGATCAACAGTAAGCCGTTAAATCAAAGGGGGAAAACAATATGGTAATGACTCACTACATGGAACTCTTGTCGCTCCATGAACCTTGGTTCTTGATTCTCTTTATGCTTGTACCGATGGTACTGGCCGAAACGATTTTGGCTGCCGGTGCTTTTTCCTTGCTCTACAAGGACAACCGCAGCGAAAAATGGGACAGCCTGAGTCACGTCTGCGGACTCATCTTAGGCATCTTCTTTATTGTCGCCACGGTTTTCATCGTTACATCCTATGTGCCGACCATCCAGTGGCGCGGTCCCATCGACTATATTTCGATCTGGGCCTATGTCCTGGGCGTCATCCCGGCCGTCCTCATCCTCTTGCAGGAATTGGGCATCATCTTTAAGGGCCTCGATGCGACGGCAAAGATCAAGAAACACATCGTCCTCATGATTCTCTTCGTCCTGTTCACGCACTTGGCCATGGTCTTCGGCATGGCCGACCCGCAGCTCGCAGGCTACGTCCCGCCGAAACAGAACATGCAGATGCAGATGAATGGCAATATGCCCATGGACCACAGTCAGATGGACCATAGCCAGATGAATCATGACCAGATGAATGGCCAGATGAATAACAATAACGGCCAGATGGACCACAGCAAGATGTAGTTTCGTGGCTAGTGGCTAGTGGCTAGTGGCTAGTGGTTCGGTGGTTCGTGGCTTCGTAGGGGCCGTCCCAGAGGGCGGCCCGCCTCTCCTGTTAGGAGAGGTGGCCCGAAGGGCCGGAGAGGTTTAACCTCTCAGTCAGCTGTAGCTGACAGCTCCCCTATAAGGGGAGCCATTATACGAGCCACGAACCACTAACAACGAACCACTAAAAAGGGCTTGTCGCACGTGCGGCAAGCCCTTTTTTCATGCTATAATTGATATAAAAAGGGGTGAACACGATGGATTTAGCGCAGCCGATTTTAGAGGGCATCATCGCTCTGGCTAAACAATACGATATTCAAAAAGTCATTCTTTTTGGCTCCCGCGCCCGTGGCGATAATTGGGAACGCAGTGATATTGACCTGGCCGTCTGCGGTGGAGATATCACGCGGTTTTCGCTCGATGTCGATGAGGTCATCCCGACACTGCTCATGTTTGATGTCGTCGATTTAGATGAACCGGTCCAGCCCGAACTACGGGCCGCCATCCAAAGAGAAGGAGTCGTTATTTATGAAAAAGTATGAGAATTTCTGTAAAGCCTTGAATAACCTCAAAGAGATACAAAAAGAAGTACCGCCTTATTCGACGGTCGTCCAAACGGGAATGGTTTCTCTCTATGAAATCTGTTTTGAACAGGCTTGGAAAGCCATGAAAGAAGTATTGGAAAACAATGGCTATAGCCAGCATAAAATTGGGTCACCGCGGGCGATTATCAAAATGGCCTATCAGGCGAATCTGATTGAAGATGAGGAGTTCTGGCTGGAGGCCCTGCGGGATCGCAATAATGTAGCCCATTCGTATAATGAAGAAATTGCCAATAATATCATTAAGGACAGCAAAGAAAAGTACATCGCTATGTTTGAAAAACTGCAGCGGGAAATAGAAAAAAATTGGTTATGAAAATGATAGGGAGGTGGAATTTTTGCGAACGAATTCGATTTTGATCGTCGATGATGATGAAAAACTTTGTACACTGCTGCGGTCCTATTTCGAGCAGGAGCAGTTCATCGTCTATGTCGCCCATGACGGCATGACGGCCCTGCATACGCTGCGGAACCAGAAGCCGCAGATCATGCTCCTCGATTTGATGATGCCTGGTATGGATGGCTTCGAGGTCTGCCGCCGCATCCGCCAGTTCAGCGATATCCCCATCATTTTCCTGTCGGCCAAGGATGATGAAACGGACCGCCTGGTCGGCCTCAACATGGGCGGCGATGATTATGTGACCAAGCCTTTCCACGTCAAGGAAGTCATTGCCCGCGTCTACAGCCTGCTGCGGCGGACCCGGGGCGAAGTGCTGCAGCAGACGACGTCGTACACCATACGGGACCTGACTATCGACAAGGAAAAATTTACCGTCCTGCGGGGGCAGCAGCCCATTGCTCTGACGCCGACAGAATTTACTTTACTGGAAGTGCTGGCATCGGCGCCGGACCGGGTGTTCAGCCGCATGCAGCTCGTGGATAAAGTACAGGGCGGCTATGGCTTTGAAGGCTATGAACGGACCATCGACACACATATCCGCAACCTGCGCAAGAAGCTGGAACCCGACCCGGCCCATCCGACGTATATCCTGACCGTATACGGTATTGGTTATAAATTCAATGGAGGCGCTCATGAAGAAAGCTGACAGCATCGTCATCCGCCTGACGGGAATGGTCTTTATCCTCATGTTCCTGACTATCGCTATCCTGCTCATCCTGGTCAACAATCAGATGGACAGCCATTTTTCTCAGTATTTGAATAACATGTCGCAAATGATGGGAAACGGCCGTCAGGGGATGGGGATGATGCACGGCATGATGCATGGGCCGGCGGAAATCACGTATATATCGGCTGTCCACCGGTCGCTGCTGTGGGTCGGCCTGGTCATGCTGGCCGTCAGCGTCACGGTCAGCTATTTCATTGTCCGGGAAGTCATGCGGCCCTTGTCGGCCCTGACGGACGCCGTCCAGAAGGTCAAGGCCGGGACCTATGGCCAGACCGTGCCCGTCGAGCGCCATGACGAAGTCGGGACCTTGACGGAGACGTTCAACGACATGTCCCAGGAACTGGCTAAAAACGATAAGATGCGGCGCCGCCTGTTTGCCAATATCGCCCATGAACTGCGGACGCCCCTGGCCATTTTACAGGGCAATCTGGAAGGCATGATCGACGATGTCATCCCGACGGATAAGAAGGTCCTCTTGTCCATGGAAGATGAAACGCTGCGCATGGGGCGGCTCATCCAGGACCTGCGCGACCTGTCTTTGGCGGAAATCAACGAACTCACGCTCCATAAAGAACCATATGATATCAATATCCTCCTGGAACGGGCTGCGGGTATGCTACAGCCTTTATGCGACGAAAAATCCCTGACCGTCCATTTGGACTTGGCCAGGGATTTACCGAAAGTATCCATCGATGTGGACCGTATCAATCAGGTCATTTATAATCTGCTCAACAACGCCATCCGCTATATCGAAGCGGGATGTACGATTACGGTGTCGACGCTGGCCGTCACCGTGAAGGGCCAGCCCTATGTGCAGGTCCAGATCGCCGATACGGGCAGCGGCATTGCGCCGGAAGATTTACAACACATCTTCCAGTATTTCTACCGCAGCGAAAAATCGCGGAGCCGCAAGAGCGGCGGCAGTGGTATCGGCCTGGCCCTGGCCCGGCAGTTCGTCCGCAGTCATGGTGGCAGGATATGGGCGGACAGCGAAGTCGGCAGGGGCACGACGTTTACTTTTATTTTACCAATTCATAGCCAGCGTCGGCAATGACTTTGGCAAAGGCTTCCGTCGGGATGTCTTTGCTGGTCGTGACGTCGGCTTTTTTGCCTTCCAGGTCGACCGTGACGGCTGTGACGCCATCCATGGCAGCTAAGGCATCGTGAACGTGTTTCTGGCAGTGCTGGCACATCATGCCTTCGATTTTCAATGTTTTTTCCATCGTTTCATCCTCTTCTTTCTCTGATGTAATAAGATTTTTTAATGTATATCCAGCAGTGGTGATGACTTTTTTGAAGTCCTCTGCGGAAATAGCTTTGTCAGCCGAGACATCGGCTTTCTGGCCATCGAGGTCGACGACGGCATCGGCGACGCCGTCCATGGCGTTCAGGACTTTCGTGACCGTAGCCACGCAGTGCTGGCACATCATGCCTTCGATGGACAGGGTATAGTGGTACGGTGCCGGAGCTGCTGCGGCTTCAGGAGCCGGGTTTTGCGGAGCTGGCTGCGTTTCTTTCGGGCTATCGCCTTCCGCTGTCGATGTTTCACGTGAAACATGGGTGCTGTGCGTCGTCTTGAAGAAGCGCAGGCGCAAGGCGTTCATGCAGACCGTGAAGCTCGACAGGCTCATGGCAGCAGCGCCGATCATGGGATTGAGGCGGATGCCGAAGGCTGGATAGAGGACGCCGGCAGCCAGGGGGATGCAGATGACGTTATAGAAGAACGCCCAGAACAGGTTTTCTTTGATGTTCTTGATGACGGCCTTGCTCAGGCGGATAGCGCTGACGGCGTCGAGGAGGTCGCTGCGCATGAGGACGGCATCGGCGCTTTCGATGGCGACGTCGGTCCCGGCACCGATGGCCATGCCCAGATCGGCTTTGGCCAGGGCCGGCGCATCATTGATGCCGTCGCCGATCATGGCGACTTTATGGCCTTCGGCCTGGAGGGCGGCGATGTGTTTTTCTTTATCCTGCGGCAGGACGCCGGCGATGACCTGGGGGATATGCAGGCGCTGGCGGATGGCTTCGGCTGTGCGCTGGTTGTCGCCGGTGAGCATGACGACGTTAATGCCCATTTTGGCAAAGTCGGCAATGGCTTCGGCGCTGGTCGCTTTTTCGACGTCGGCTACGGCGATGATGCCGATGATTTCTTTGTCATCGGCAAAGAGGAGCGGTGTCTTGCCGTCATCTGCCAGGGTATTGAGGCTGGCCGTGATGGCTTTGGTGTCGATATGGGCTTCGTCCATGAGGCGCGTGTTGCCGGCATAATAGGTCTTGCCGTCGATGACGGCCTGGACGCCGCGGCCGAAGAGGGCCTTGAAAGCGTTGGCTGTCCTGCCGGTCAGCTGATGGTCGCCGGCATAGGTGGTAATGGCTTCGGCCAGGGGATGTTCGCTGCCTTTTTCCAGGGCTGCAGCGATGGCGACGAGGTCTTCTTTCGTGCCTTTCAGGGGAAGGATATCCGTGACTTTCGGACGGCCTTCGGTAATGGTACCGGTCTTGTCCATGACGACCGTGTCGATGGCATGGGCCGTTTCCAGGGCTTCGCCGGATTTGATGAGGATACCGTTTTCCGCTCCCTTGCCGGTACCGACCATGATGGCGACTGGCGTAGCCAGGCCCAGGGCGCACGGGCAGGAGATGACCAGGACGGAGATGGCCGTCGAGAAGGCGAATTCGGCGCCGACGCCCATGACGAAGTACCAGATGAGGCCTGTAATGATGGCGATGGTGATGACGGCCGGGACGAAGTAACCCGAAATGGTATCGGCCATCTTGGCGATAGGTGCCTTGCTGGCACTGGCTTCATCGACGAGCTTGATGATCTGGCTGATCGTCGTGTCGTCGCCGACGCGGCGGGCTGTGATGTGGATGAAACCCGTCTTGTTTATCGTAGCCGACGTGACTTTATCGCCGACTTGTTTTTCTACAGGGATGCTTTCGCCAGTAATGGCGGCTTCATCGACGCTGGTCGTCCCTTCAGAAATGATACCGTCTGCCGGGATGCTTTCACCCGGACGGATGACGATTTCATCGCCGACGACGAGGTCTTCGACGGGAATGACCGTTTCGACGCCGTTGCGCAGGACCGTGGCCTGTTTCGGCGCCAGGTCCATCAATTTTTCGATGGCCGTGCTGGTCTTGCCTTTGGCGCGGGCTTCGAGATATTTACCGATGTCGATGAGGGTGACGATCATACCGGCTGATTCAAAGTACAGATTGGTGCTGTACTGGGCGACGAGGGCCCAGTCGCCATGGCCCATACCCCAGCTCATGCGGAAAATGGCGAAGACGCCGTACAGGGCAGCTGCCATGGAACCCATGCCGACCAGGCTGTCCATGTTCGGGGCGCCCTGGAAGAGGTTGCGGAAGCCGTTGACATAATACTTGCGGTTCAAGTACATGATCGGCAGGATCAGTAAGAACTGAGTAAAGGCAAAGGTAATGGCATTTTCATCGCCGTGGAAGATGGCCTGGAAACCTTCTGGTACGGGGATGCCGAACCATTCGTAGAACATGTGGTGCATGGCGATGTACATGACCGGAATCAGGAAGACAATCGAGCCGATGAGGCGGTGCTTCATGGCCTTCATTTCTTCTTTGGCCATGTCGGAGGCGCTCTTTTGCGGAGCTCCGGCCTGTTGCTTGCTGCCGCCTTCGGCCGGGCTGGCGCCATAGCCGGCGTCGACGACGGCCTGGATGATGTCTTGCTCGCTGACGACATTTTCATCGTAAGCGGCCTGCATACTGTTGGTCAGCAGGTTGACGCTGGCTTTGTCGATGCCGTCCAGCTTATTGACGGCTTTTTCCACGCGGGACGAGCAGGCGGAACAGCTCATGCCCGTAATGGTGAATTTTTCGTGCTTCAATATACTCACTCCTTTATTTCATGAGTTTCTGCAGGGCGCAGACGAGTTCATCGACGACTTCGTCTTTGCCTTCGCGGATGTCGTGGACGACACAGGATTTGATGTGCTGGCCCAGGAGTTCTTTGTTGAAAGAATTCAGTGCCGACTGAATGGCACTGACCTGAGTCAGAATATCAATACAGTACCGATCGTCTTCGACCATCTTTCGCACACCCCGTACCTGACCTTCAATGCGGTTTAGCCGGGAAATAAGCGATTTATACTCTTTGCCCTCTTTATTGCGATACTTATGTTTCTCCGTATCGCAGCAGGGACAGACTTTCTTTTCGTCCATAGTTGAGTTCTCCTTTCAATTAAATACCCCCATGGGGTACACTGATATAATATACCGATATGGGGTATGTGTCAAGGCTTTTTAGTGGCTCGTGGCTAGTTGTTAGTGGATGGTTTTTAATTTAAAGAAAAAGGACTTGCCGCATATGC
>CABMPA010000074.1 GCA_902388315.1 uncultured Megasphaera sp.
ATGGCGATGCCGTAATTGGTAATCGGCACCTGCTGGTCGGCAGCGCATTTCATGCGGTACTGAACTTCCCGTCCGTTAAGCATGCAGCCGCCGCAGTGAATGACCATAGCATAGGGCGACAAGTCATCCGGGAAATCGCGGCCGCTGGATGTTTCGATGTGGATGTCCTTCTGCCTATAGTTGCGCAGCCAGCGGGGAATCTTGACCGTGCCGATGTCGTCGCATTGGCGGTGGTGCGTACAGCCTTCAGCAATGAGGACCGTATCTCCGTCTTTCAACTGTTCGATAGCCGTGACACCGCGGACCGCCGTTTCCAGCAGGCCTTTATGCCGGGCCATGAGGATGGAAAAAGAGGTCAGGCGCACATCCATGGGCGTATCGGCCGATACTTTGGCAAAGACCTGGCTGTCCGTGATGACCAAGGCCGGTTTCTGGCCCAGACAATCCAGGGTATGGCGCAGTTCATATTCTTTGACGACGATGGCGGCGCTGTCGTTGTCGATGATTTCGCGGATCGTCTGCTGCTGCGGCAGGATAAGGCGCCCTTTCGGCGCAGCCGTATCGATGGGGACGACGAGGACGACGAAGTCGCCGCCCTGGATGAGGTCACTGACGATAGGCGCTGCCGTTTCGACGGGCTTCAGGCGGGCCAGCCGTTCTTTCAACTCATGGATGCCCTCCCCTTCCAGGGCGCTGACGTAGATTTCATGGTCCTGGGCGATTCCTGGCTGGTCCAGCAAATCGGCCTTATTATAGACGACGAGATAGGGCAGGTTTTTATTGCGGATGAGGTCCAGGACCTGGTCATCCGCTGCCGTCCGCCCTTCCGCCGCATCGATGATGACGACGGCTATATCCGTCTTGTTGAGGACCTGTTTCGTCCGCCGCACCCGTTCTTCGCCCAGGGCGCCGACGTCGTCGAAGCCCGGCGTATCGATGATAACGACAGGCCCCAGGGGCAGGAGTTCCATGGCCTTGTAGACCGGGTCCGTCGTCGTCCCTTTCGTCGCCGACACGATGGACAGGTCCTGTCCGGTTACGGCGTTGACGACACTCGATTTGCCGGCATTGCGGCGGCCAAAGAAGCCGATATGGACCCGTTCGCCTGACGGCGTATCATTCATCCCCATAGATATCGCTCCTTTCCTAAGCCTGGAGCAGCTTTTGAGCTAACTCCCGATAAATCTGGCTGACCGGCAGGTCCGGGTCGCCTTCGACGACGGTCATGCCTTTATTTTCATAATACTGGATTTCCTTGCTCCTGGGAATATCGGCTACGATGGGCAGGCCGTGTTCATCGGCAAAGGCCTTGACCAGTTCGTATTCATCGTCGACATTGCGCCGGTTGAGGATGATGCCCTTGACCTGGGCATAGCCGCGGCTTTTGAAGTTTTCGACGGCCTTGATGATATTGGCCGCTGCGTAGAGGGCCATCTTTTCGCCGGACGTGACGATGAAGATTTCATCGGCATAGCCATCGCGGATGGGCGCAGAGAAGCCGCCGCAGACGACGTCGCCCAGGACGTCATATAAGACGACGTCAGGCTGGAGCTTCTGGAAGACTTCCTGTTCGTCCATGAGGTCGAAAGTGGCGATGATGCCCCGGCCGGCACAGCCCAGGCCCGGCGTAGGGCCGCCCGTTTCGATGCAGAAGACGCCGCCGAAGCCTTCCCGGCCGATATGGTCGAAATCCGGTCCTTCTGTATGTTCCCGGTAGTAGTCCATGACCGGCGTGACGGGATGGCCGTGCAGGAGGTTCAGCGTCGAATCGGCCTTGGGATCGCAGCCGACTTGGACGACTTTTTTCCCCATCATGGCCAGGGCGGCCGACACGTTGGCTGCCGTCGTCGACTTGCCGATGCCGCCTTTCCCATAAATTGCAAATTTTCTCATAAGACTTCCTCCTCACGTCAATTTATTTTTCAGCCATGCCGAAAAGGACGGCCCGACGAAGATGGGCATATCGGCGTGATAATGCCGTCCCGAATAGGCTTCATGGGGCATGGAAATGAATTTTTCTTTTTCATCCGGAAGCAGCCGGGCGTAAATCGGGTCGGCAATGACCCGGCGGGCTTTACGGCATTCCTGACGGATGACATCTTCGACGCTGGCCACTTCAACCTGTTCCAGGAGCCACCGCGGCGCATCGGCAATGGGGCAGAGCAGGCGGACGTCGGAAATGCCCATTTCCTGCCGGAGCATAGCCTTCATCGACAAGAGGTAGACCGGTTCGCCGATGACCAGGACCTCACACGGCGTATCGGCGTAGACCGGCTCCGTCTTCCAGGCGTTGAGGTCGGCCAGGGCGTACTGGGCTTTGATGTACTTTTCCTGTCCCGTAAAACCCGTGAGATACGATGAATCACAAGTCCGCAGGGCTTCCAGCCAGTCAGCCGTCCCCTTTTCACCCATAGGGATGCCGACGACATAAGGGATGCCATAGGTATCGCGCATGTACTGGGCCAGGTAGAAAGCCGTCGATGACAGGACGGCGTTGACGTCGGCATTGGCCGCTTCGGCCAACGTGTCCAGGGTATCGCCCATGGACCACGAGCTCTGCAGGGTAAAGCCGGCATCGGTGACGATTTGCTTGAGCGTCGTCGCATTGCCGACGACAGAAAAGTCCAGCGGCGTCAGGCCCAGGAGATTGACCCGTTTCGCCGGTTTCTGCGGCTTGCGATGAGGCGCTTTCAAAAAGGTCTTGGCCAGCCAGACATAGGCGCCGCCGGCACCGGGCAGGTAACTGTGGATACCGTCGGTCCGGAAGCCCAAGGTCGGCAGGCCCGTCCGGGCCGCTACCAGGCGCTCGATGGCCTTGAAGTCCGTGCCGATGGCATTCGGCATGGGACTGCCGCCGATGGCGACGAAGCGGGGATGGGCCGCTTCCACGGCTTCGGCGATGTTGTCGATGAGGCGCTGGTCATTGCCCTGGATGGTATCGATTTCATTGATGCCCGATACGTAGACCATGCTCGGCGTGTCATACCACCGCGGTTCATCATGTGTATCGTATGTCGAATTACAGCCGTCGGCATCGTGCATGACGATGAGGCCGCCTAATTCAAAGAGCGACGATGCAATGCCGAACATGTCGACGGCATACGTCGATAAGACGCGTTGTGCTTGTTTCAACCATGACACCCCCATGCTTTGATTTGAATGATATCCCGCATCTTGGGATTTTCGGCGGCATTAGCCTGGCCGATTAAATCTAAAATCTTCAACAGGCCCGTATAGCCATAAAAGCCACCGTTTTCAACGAGGTTGACGAAATACTTCGTATCCGTGAAATACGCCGCCATCTGGCCGATGGCCAGGACTTTCCCGTACTTTTGGCTGTCATCGCGCGGCAGGAGGCGGCGCTTGAAGTGCGACGTCGAACGAAGGGACAGGTCCGGATAATGGGCCTGCAGGAACTGGAACGTTTCCTTTTCATCAGGCGATATTTCATCGAGGTAGATGGCGTAGACGTTGAAGCCGTGAGTCAAGAGGAACTTGGCCAATCCCAGCGGCCGCGGCGTCGCCGTATAGTCGATAGCGATGTGCGTGTCACCGACCTGTTCCCGCAGGATCCGTACTTTCTCCTCGATAGCCTGTTCATACGCGTCGCAGTCCGGCATGGTCAGTCCTAAGGCGTCTGCAGCGGTTTGCAGATTGCGGCGCAGTGTTTCGTAATCATAGGCATAGGGCAGATACAAAGGCTGCTGGTCCAGGCGCTTTTCCATGTCCTTGGCTGCCGGACCGGCATTTTCCAGGAAATAGATATTGGCTATCGATTCGCCCATGGCCTTATATTCTTCGTAAGTCTTACAGGCGGCGAAATCGTGGATGCCATAGCCACCCTGACGGAGCATAGCCGTCAATTCATTATCTTCGTCGACGGGATAGTAATTGACGACATAGTTGACGGCCTTCTTTTTCGGCAGGGGCTGGACGGCCCGCACGAGCTGGCGCCGGCCGAGGATATCCGGCGTATAGCGCCGCTGCAGCGTCGGGATCATATAGCCGTCGATGAAATCGATGTCGGGATACTTCTGGCGCAGCGTACCGTAGACGACGCGCAGGTCGATATTCAGGAAGTGCTGCATGCAGCTGGTAAAGCCTTCGATGCACTTCGGCCGTTCGGGCATATCGTCGATGATATGGGAAATGCCGTCGATCATCATTTCTTCCAGATTGCCCTTTATCAGGTTCTCGTTGGTCAAGGTGACGGTAGAGAAGCGGCCGGCCCCGTCCGGGACTTCATCAGCCGACAAGACGACGCCGTGAAGGCAGCAGGCGCAGCAGACGTAGACTTCGTGGCAGCCGGGGATGAGCATGGGCGAATGGGCAATGGTCCAATGGCCCCGGGCTGGCGAAGCATATTTCAGGCCGATGTGGAAGGGCTTGGGAAACGACGCCTGGCTGATGGCGACTTCGGCGCCGTCTGGCGTGACGTGATACCGCGGCACCTGGGGTGGATGAATTTCATTTTCGTAAATCATGCTCTCCCTCCTCCTTAGCAGATGCGCGGCAGCAGTTCACCGCCTGGCGGCGGCAGCAGCGTTTCCGCGCCGATTTCCGTACGCATGATGACCCGGCCGGGCTGGTCAGCCGTGACTTCGCCGATGATGGCCGCATCTTTCGAATATTTGCCCTGGCGCAGGGTCGCGACAATATCACCGGCTACGGCTTTGGGCGCAAAGATGACCAGCCGGCCTTCGCAGGCCAGGTAAAGCGGTTCCAGGCCGAGCATGCCGCAGACGCCGCGGACGGCCGGGTCGACCGGGATGGCCTGGCTGTCCAAGTGGATGCCGACCTGGCTCTGGCCGGCGATTTCATAGAGGACCGTACCGACGCCGCCGCGGGTCGCATCGCGGATGACGTGGATGTCCTTGGTCGTATCCAGCATGGCTTCGACCGTCCCCCATAAAGGCGCGCAGTCGCTGGTCACATCGGCATCGATGCCGAACTGGTTGCGGGCCAGGAGGATCGTGCAGCCATGGCGGCCGACGTCGCCGCTGACGATGACGGCGTCGCCGGGCTGGGCCAGGGTCCCCGACGTATGGACGCCGTCTACGATCTGGCCGATGCCCGTCGTCGTAATGAACAGGTGGTCGACCTGGCCTTTCCCGGCTACTTTCGTATCGCCGGCGACGATGCGCACACCGGCTTCCGCAGCCGTCTTGGCCATAGCTGCCGCATATTCTTCGACTTTAGCCAGGGAGAAGCCTTCTTCGATGACGAAGGCACACGACAGATATAAGGGCTTGGCACCCATGCAGGACAGGTCGTTGACGGTCCCGCAGATGCTCAGTTTGCCGATATTGCCGCCAGGAAATTCCGGCGGCGAGACGATGAAGCCGTCTGTCGTGAAAGCCAGGTTGGTCCCGCCGATGGGCAGGACAGCGGCGTCGTCTCCAGTGAACTGGGGATTGGAAAAATGAGCTTTAAAGACACGGTCGATGAGTTCGGCAGTCTGTTTGCCGCCGGCGCCGTGGGCTAAGGTAATGACATCACTCATGTAAATTGCCTCCATATAAATAATAAGCCGAGCAGGCCCCTTCGTGGGAAACCATGCAGGCTCCTACGGGATGTTCCGGCGTGCAGACCTTGCCAAAGAGCGGGCACTGGGGCGGCGTGCATTTCCCCTGCAGGATATCGCCGCAGCGGCAGGCCGGATTGGCGCGCCCTTCCATAGCCGGCACGCCGTATTTCTTGCGGGCATCACAGACTGCAAAGGCAGGCCGCAGCTGTTGGCCCGACTGGGGGATGACGCCTAAGCCGCGCCATTCCGAATCGCACGGTTCCATGACTTCTTTCATGAGGGCCTGGGCGGCCGGACTGCCTTCGGCCTTGACGACACGGGGATAGCAGTTCTTGAAGAAGGGTTTCCCCTGGGGGAACTTGACCAGGATGACGGCAAAAGCCGTGAGCAGTTCTTTGGCCGTAAAGCCGGCGACGACACCGGATACGCCTTCTTTCAGCATGGCTTCGCCAGAGCCGGTCCCCATGACGGCATCGACGTGGCCGGGATAGAGAAAGGCATCGGCGCTGTCTTTCATGGCTTCATAGGCCATGGGCATGGTCTTGTTGGCCGTGAGCAGGGAGAAATTTGTCAGCCCGTCGGCGACGGCCTGTTTGACAGCCAGGCATGACGGCGGTGTCGTCGTTTCAAAGCCGACAGACAGGAAGACGACGTCTTCGTCCGGGTGCGCCTTGGCATAATCATAGGCGTCGAGAGGCGAATAGACGATTTCCACATGGCCTCCCTGACTGCGGGCATCGGCCAGGCTCAGGGTACTGCCCGGGACGCGGACGAGGTCGCCAAAGGTGCAGATGGTGACGCCTTTTTCCAGGGCCAGCCAGACGGCCTGGTCGATATAGCCGACAGGCGTGACGCAGACCGGGCAGCCCGGCCCGGAAATGACGTCGACCTGGGGCGGCAGGATCTGGCGGATGCCCTGGCGGAAGATTTCATGAGTATGGGTCCCGCAGACTTCCATAATACGGATTTTCGGCCCATCATAGCTGCGGATGATATCCAGGGCCGTCCGCTTCTTTTCTTCTGCCATCAGACCAGTTCCTCCAGGATATCGTCGGTTTCGTCGGCATCATTACCGGTAATCTTGGCGATTGCCATGCCGGCGTGAACCATGACGTAATCGCCAGGATCGAGTTCGTCGATAAGGGCGGCCGATACTTCCCGTTTAGCGCCGGAAGCATCGACGAGAGCCATTCCATTCTGTATTTTCATAACACGTGCCGGTAAACCTACACACATGATAATTCCTCCTTTGTATATTCGCAATTAGCTTCGCAGGTCGTTCGTCGTAGGTCGTTCATCGTTCATCGAATAACGGCGGCCTGCGACCTGCGCGGGCCGCTCTTTGGGCGGCCCCTACGCATATGCGGCATAGACCGCTTGTCCTAAGGCGATGCCGCCGTCGTTGGGCGGGACCGTGCTGTGCCTGAGGACAGTGAAGCCCAGCTGCTGCAGGGTCTGGTCACAAAGGCGCAGGAGCAGGCGGTTCTGGAAGACGCCGCCGCTCAGGGCCGCCGTTGTCAGGCCTGTTTCCTCGCGGATGGCCAGGCAGGCACCGGCAATCATGGCGGCCAGGTCCCGATGGAAGCCGAAGGCCAGCTGTCCCGCATCGACACCAGCCAGCCGTTCTTCCAAGATACGCTGGACTAGATTACCTGTCGGCAGGAGCAGCCGGTCCTGGCCATGGATAGGAGCCATCGGCGTCACGACCGCGGCGGGATGTTCCTTTTCCCAGGCTTCAGCCGCAAACTGGAGGGCCATCGAAGCCTGGCCTTCAAAGGTAGAAGTCCGGCAAATCCCCAAGATAGCGCTGATGCCATCGAAAAGGCGGCCGGCACTGGTCGACAAGACGCTGTTAATCTGCTGGTCGGCCAGGAAGAACTGGGCCTTTTTTTCTGCAGTACTGCAGAGCTTCAGGTCATCGATAATCGCCGAAGCCCTTTCCCGGTCCTCTTGCAGGCCGTCGATGAGGCTGACGGCAATACGCCAGCCTTCGCGGGCGGATGCATCGCCGCCGCGCTGCCAGAAAGGCTGGATCGACGCAGCCCGCTGAAAACCGTGGACGTCGCTGACCAGGACTTCGCCACCCCAAATCGTCCCGTCCGTCCCATAACCGGTACCGTCAAAAGCTACGCCGATGACCGGCGCTTCCCAGGCATTTTCCGCCATACACGACAGGATATGGGCATAATGGTGCTGGACGGGAATGACAGGCAGGCCCAGTTCATGGGCCACGGCCGTCGTATTATAGCGCGGGTGCAGGTCACAGGCGACGACAGACGGATGCGCTTCGAGGAGCGTCGTCATGCGCCGGATGGACTGGCGCAGGGCCTCGACAGTGCGTATATCGGCCATGTCACCGATGTACGGCGAAGGATAGAACAGGTGATTGCGGCCGATACAGAAACAATTCTTCAGTTCCCCGCCGATAGCCAGGACATCCTTGCCGCTTCCTTTTCCATAGAAGAACGGCAGCGGCGCATAGCCACGGGAGCGGCGTATCATATAGGGGTTGCCGTCATACCAGTCCATGACCGAATCATCGGCCCGCAGGCGGATGCGGCGGTTGTGGCTCAAGATGAGGTCACAGAGGCCGGATAATTCCTGGCGCGCTTCGTCGTCATCATGACAGATAGGCGCACCGGATTCATTGGCGCTGGTCATGACCAGGGCATCTGGCATAGAAAGCCCATCATCGTAGGTAAAGAGCAGGAGATGGAGCGGCGTATAGGGCAGCATGACGCCGACAGACGGATTCCCCGGCGCGATGGACGGTGCCAGGGTCTGGCTGCTTTTCTTGGGTAGTAAGATAATCGGCTTCTGATGGCCGTCGAGGACTTTTTCTGCTCCGTCGGGAATGACACACTGCCGGCGCACGGCGTCGAGGTCCTTCATCATGACAGCAAAAGGTTTCACAGGCCGCCGCTTGCGCTGACGCAGTGTCCGGACAGCCTTTTCATCATAGGCATTACAACAGAGATGGAAGCCTCCGATACCCTTGATAGCGATGATTTTCCCATCGGCCAGGGCCTGCCGGGCTGCGACGATGGCTTCACGGCGCCGCTCAGTTCGGTCCAGGAGATAGACTTCCGGACCGCAATCGTTGCAGCAGACCGGCTGGGCATCATAACGCCGCGTCTCGGCATGAGTATATTCATATTCACACTGGGGACACATGGGAAATTCGCCCATACTCGTCCGTTCGCGGTCATAGGGCATGGCATCGAGGATAGTCAGGCGCGGGCCGCAGGCCGTACAGTTGATGAAGGGATGGAGATAACGGCGGTTGGTCTTATCGAAGAGCTCCTTCTTGCAGGCGTCACAGACAGCGATGTCCGGCGACACGAAGATATCACCTTTTTCCCTGGCGCTCTCGACGATGGAAAA
>CABMPA010000075.1 GCA_902388315.1 uncultured Megasphaera sp.
GCCTTCTCGACGTACCTGGCCTGTTTCATCAAGCTGGCGACGAAATCATCCCATGCGGCAAAATTGTTCAACGCCATCCAGAAAGCCCAGGTTTCGTGGCAGCGCATCCAGCCCCATCTCCAGGCGGCAGGGAAATGGCCCGTTCCCGTACCGCCGGCCTCCCCGGCGGCCCTGACGGTCCGCCATCTGTCCTTCACCTATCCCGGCAGTAACGCCCCGATTTTCCAGGACCTCTCCTTTTCGGCCAACCCCGGCGACATCATCGGTATCACCGGCCCTGTCGCCTGCGGCAAATCGACGCTGGGCCAGGTCTTCCTCTGTGAGAACCCCCACAGCGGCCAGATTTTCTTCGGCGCCAAAGAACTTGGCAACGGCCACACGCCACCGGACGGCATCGTCGGCTACTGCGGCCATGATGCGGAACTCTTTGCTGCAACTGTCGAAGAAAACATCCGCCTCGGCCTGCCCGGCAATATCGGTCCGGTCTTGGGAACGGTCTGCATGGACCAGGATTGCAGCACCTTCCCGGCCGGGATAGCGACGCCCATCGGCGAAGGCGGCCAGCGCCTGTCCGGTGGCCAGCAGGCCCGCATCGCCCTGGCCCGGACCCTGTTCCATCCACGGCCCCTTCTCATTCTCGACGACCCCTTTGCCGCCGTCGACATGGCGACGGAAGGGGAAATCTTTACGAGCCTTCGCCAGGATTACAGCGACCGCATCATCCTCCTCATCTCACACCGCCTGGACCTCTTCCCTGAGCTGGACCAGGTCATCTGGCTCAACGGGGACGGGACCAGCATCGTCGCCACGCATAAAGCCTTATATGCGTCGTGCCCGGCCTACCGGAACCTCTATGACTTGCAGCATGCCCAGGGAGGTGCTATCCATGGGTAACGTCTTTTGGCAGACCCTGAAAAAGAACGGCCTGCTCCTCGCAGTCCTTATCGCAGCCATCATCGCATCCATCGCCGTGAGCGTCACGCCGCCCCTCATCCTGCAATACATCGTCGACAGCCTGGTCAGCGGCTCTTTTTCTGCCTACCCCCTGCTGACAGCGGGCATCCTCTATTTCGCCCTCAATGCCGGCAGCGGCCTCGTCGATGCCCTCAAAGAGACACTGATCACCGTCTTCGGCCAGAAAATCACTCACGGCCTGCGCTCAGCCATGTGCCAGCGCCTCGGCCAACTGCCGGCGTCTTACTTCGTCAGCCATGAAGCCGGTGCCGTCACATCGCTCTTTGTCAACGACGTCGATACCCTGGAGAACCTCTTTGACTCCGGCGTCGTCAGCATGATTGCCGACGCCTTCACCATTTTCAGCATCCTCGCCGTCGTCTTCCACCTGAGTCCGGGCCTGGGAGTGCTGCTCTGCCTCTGTCTGCCCCTCTTATTTCTCCTGACCCGCTACTTCCAGAAGCGCATGCTCCAGGCCCAGCGGGACAACCGCATCGCCGTGGGCCGGACGAACGAGCTCATCCCGGAAACGGTCCGCAATATCCGCACGATCCACACGTGCCAGCAGGAACGCTACCTGCGCCAGCGCTATGGCCGGACCATACGGGCCAGTTTCGACGCCATGGAACGGAGCAATTTCTGCGACTCCATCTATTCGCCCATCATCATCACCAGCTGTACAGTCATCATCTGCCTGATGATGGCCCTGTCCGTCAGCAGCCCGTCCCTGCAGGACATCTTCGGCATGACCGTCGGCAGCGTCGTCGCCCTCATCGCCTATGTGCGCCGCATCTTCTCGCCGCTGGAAAGCATCGGCATGGAAATCCAGAACATCCAGTCTGCCGTCGCCGGCATCGGCCGCCTGAAGGACTTTTTTGCCGAACCCGTCGAGTCCAGGGGATGCAGCACCTGTTTCGACAAGACAGCGGCACCGCTGGTCATCGACGACGCCGCCTTCGGCTATGGCCGGGAAAAAGATATTTTCTGCCACCTCTCGCTCACCGTCGCCGCTGGGGAAATGGTCACCATCACCGGCCGTACCGGTGCCGGCAAGAGCACCCTTTTCAAGCTCATCCTCGGCCTCTACCAGCCCCGCGAAGGCCAGGTCCGCGTCTTCGGCTGCGACCCGTCCCGGCTGGCCCCTTCCGTCCGGCGCCAGGTCTTCGGCTACGTCGAACAGCAGTTCCACGCCATCAGCGGTACCGTCGCCGACCAGATCAGCCTCAAGGACCCGCGGGTCACGGTGGACGCCATGGAAAAAGCGCTGCGTCTCGTCGGCCTGTGGGATACGTGCTGCGCCCTGCCCCAGGGGCTGGACACGCCCTTCCGGCCGGAACTCTTTTCCCGCGGCCAGAGCCAGCTCCTGTCCATCGCCCGGGCCGTCGTCATGAACCCGCAGATTCTCTTATTCGATGAAATCACGGCCAATTTCGATTCCCTGACCGAAAGCCAGGTCCTCCAGGCCCTGCAGGCCGCCGCCCAGGACCGGACGGTCCTGTCCATCTCGCACCGCCTCTACGAGGCCCAGGGCGGACGCCGCGTCGTCATCGGAGAGCCTGTGTCGTAGGTCGTTCGTCGTTTGTCGCAATCCGCAGGCCGCAGGTCGCTGATTGCAAAAAAAAAGAAAGCGCTGTCGCATGAAGACAGCGCTTTTTAAGTGGCTAGTGGCTAGTTGTTAGTGGTTAGCGGATGGGTTTAAATTTAAAGGTTTTCTCTGCAAACTACAAACTCTGTACTACAAACTATAAAGTAAACGGGGCCACGCATGATGGCAGAAGCCTTCGTACGACAGCCTCCCACGAATCACTATTTCACCGGTGCTTCGATGGGATCGTAGTCAGCCGGTTTATCCGTGATGGCTGCTTCGTCGACAGCCGACGGGACCGGATCGAAGTCCTGGCGGAACAGGCTTTTGATAGCTGCGATGTATGGCGGGACGATGGTATCCATGAGGAGATAGCGCTTGCGGAAGAGGTTGCGCTTCTGCGACTTGATTTCGTCGTACTTACGCCGCTTTTCTTCGATAGGCAGGCGGAAATACCACGTTTCCTTCGCATCGGGCCCAGCGCCTTCACCGACCCAGAAGTCGTTGAAATTGGTTTTCTTCGAGCGGTTGCCGCGCAGCATGTGGCTGTTGGTATAGAAGCCTTCATCCGTGATGACGTACATGTCGTGGATGCCCAAGGTCTGGACAAAGATGCGCATGAGATAGAGGATGAAATTCTTCGGACGGTAGCCAAAGAGCTTCTTGGTCAGTACCTTGGTCGTTTCCAGACCGTGTTTCGAGCCCTGGATGGTGCCGATGTACATGGACGGCTTTCCGTCGGCATTGTAGTCGAAGCGGAAATTGAAATGATAGATCATCTGGCCTTCATGATAGAGGTAGAGCGACAAGAAGCCTTCCTTGCGCTGGCCCGTGTCGAAGATGAGCCGCGCTTCCAAAGGCAGCGATTCGTCCGGCGAAGTCCACAGGGTATAGCCGTTCCCCCAGTAGAGTTCGTGGATGACCTCGTCGGAAAAGAAGGTGCGCAAGATAGTGAAATGATGCTTCAAGGCATCGAGGCGCTGGCGCATGGTCGAATTCTTGAACAAGAAAACACGGGTCATGACTTCCTGGAAATCCGGGTCGTGCTGTTCAAAGAAGCCCTTCATCGGCTCATAATGGTCAAAGAAATCGTAGAGTTCTTCAAATAAAGCCCGGTTAGACACGGCACGGGCAAAAAAAACGACAGCCCGCTTGTTTTCCTGGAAATTCCGGGGACCGTATATGAGGCGCGACAAGTGCCAGAAATAGGAAATGCTGTGCATAAAATACCTCCTATCAAGTACAATGACAATAGTACTATTATACGGGCAAGACAAGCAGGCTGTCAATGTGGTTCACGACTTACAGTTTCCGCACGACGTTCGCCGGGACGTGGGACAAGTCGCGGACGCCAGTAATCATCATAGCATCCATGAGCTGGCGTTTGAGTGCATCCAGGAGGAGCTTGACCCCTTCGGCACCGCCGCCGACGGCAGCAACGGCAGCCGGCCTGCCGATGAGGACGGCATCGGCACCGAGAGCCAGCATCTTGAGGATATCTTCGCCGTGACGGATACCGCCATCGACGAAAATCGTGATCCGCCCTTTAACAGCGGCTGCGATATCGGGCAGGACATCAGCCGTACCGGCCATGCCGTCGAGGACGCGGCCGCCGTGGTTGCTGACAACGATTCCCTGGGCGCCGGCTTCGGCACAGGAAACGGCTTCTTCAGCCGACATGACGCCTTTGACGATGAAGGGCAGCTTGATTGCCTGGACGACTTCGGCGATGTCACTGGCACTCTTCGGGCCTACGGGCTGGCCGAAAATCCGCATATTGATCAGCGTCGCCGCATCGATGTCGCTGGCGACGGCAAAGGCACCGGCTGCTTCGGCCTGATGGGCTTTCTCGATAATCTGGTCATTGCTGCGGGGCTTGATGGTCGGGATGACGATACCCGGCCGTTTCTTACAAGAGGCAATGCCGGAAGCATACATATACGGAGCGCCGCTGTCGCCGGTAAAGCACAGGGTCCCGGCTTCGAGCGCAGCCTGCGTAACGGCTTCGTCATATGCCTGTTCGACTTCGGCCGGATCGCCGTCTACCTGGGCATTGAGGACGATGCCGCCGACCGGCGCCAGGAGAACCGGCATACTGAGCGGTTTCCCCATGAGGGTCACAGCCGTATCCGGGTCGTCGACACCGGACATACTGCGCATGACCAGGCCGTATTCCTGGAGGGCTTCAACATTGCGCATGAAAGACCGTCCCGTGCGCAAGCCGCCGAAACCAGGTATCATACCGACACAGGCTTTGCCATTGCACTGGGGACAGACATGGCAGCCCTTCATTTTTTCACGCGCTTTGCTCCTTACTTCCTGTAAATCCATGATGATCACTTCCTAAATGAATATTTTATTGTCAGCACGGCCTTGATAGGTCGTTTCTAACATCCTGACATGGGATAAAAAGGCCGGGTCGTCGAAATACTTGGCCCCGTGCGGGCAGTTGCGCACGCAGCGCTGGCATTTGATGCAGATGCCCGTGACGACGGACGGCTGGTCCGGGTCGATGGAGCCCATGGGACACTGGCGGGCGCAGAGGCCGCAGGATACGCATTTTTCCAGATCTGTCTTGGGCTTGGCTTTGAGGAACTTGGCCGGCTGGCCGTCGACGCCTTTGGGGACGTAATACGGAGCCCTGGCATCACCATCGACGACGAGACGCGGTACCATGCCATCGGTCTGACGGATTTTCGATACGGCCATGTCCGTCAGGCGGACCATGAGAGCCAGGTCGTCCTTATCGGGCCGGTCAGGGGCCAGGACATCGGAAAAAGCATGGGTCCCGACGAAAGCCCCGGCTGCGACGGTACGGAAGCCGTTGCCGTCGAGTGTCGCACAGAGCTCGGCCAGGGAATTATCGAAAGACCGGTTGCCATAAGTCACGACAGCCAGGGCCAGGGCGCCCTTGCCGATGAGTTTTTCCTGATATGTCGGCAAAATCTTATTGGGCAGTTTCCCGGCATACGTCGGACCGCCGACGATGACCAGGTCACCGGCTGAAAAAGTATGCACTGTTTCCCGGTCCTTAGGCAGGTTCAGGGAAATAGCCCGGCACGGTACCTGGAAGAGCCGCGCCGCTTCGGAAGCACCTTGACAGACGATGCGTTTGGTATTCCCAGTGGGGCTGAAATAAATGGCATACACGTGTTGGATATGCATAAAGACCACCTCGATCGTAAAAACTCCGGCCGCATCTTTTGCTTATATTATATACCAAACAGGCGCGAAAGTCATAGTTCGCGCCTGTTTTCTTTTTCCCTTTTGTGTTAGAATACAGTATGATTTTACTATAAAAACGAGGTGTCCTATGCAAAAGAAAATATATGCCGTGCGGCGCGGCCGCACGACCGGTCTGTTCCTATCCTGGGCAGACTGCCAGAAACAAGTGAACGGCTTCCCCGGTGCCCGCTTCAAGAGCTTCACCGACGCGACGGAAGCCTGGAAATGGCTCAACGGCGAAGAAATGGCGCCAGCTGCCAAAAAAGCAGCCGTCCCGCGGAAATCCCGCCAGACTGCAAAATCCACAGCGCCATCCCAGTCCCTGCGGGCCGACGAAGAACAGGATTTCGTCATCTATACCGATGGCTCATGCCTGCGTAATCCCGATGGTCCCGGCGGCTGGGCCGTCGTCGCCCGTAACGTCGCCACCGGCGAAGTAACGGAACTATCCGACGGCAATCCGTCGACGACGAATAACCGCATGGAGCTCCTGGCAGCCATCATGGCCCTGCGCTTTGCACCGGAAGGCACGAAAGTCGCCTTATATACGGACAGCCAGTACCTCAAGAACGGCATCACCAAATGGGTCGCCGGCTGGAAGCGCCGGGGCTGGAAGAAAGCCGACGGCCAGCCCGTCCTCAACCAGTCCTACTGGGTCGAGCTGGACAAGCTCTACGCGGCTCACGACGTCACCTTCCACTGGGTCAAAGGCCACGTCGGCGTCGAACTCAACGAACGCTGCGACCAGCTGGCCAAAGCCCAGGCCGTAAAGTATAGGTAAATCCCCCTACAGATTCAAAATATCGGCCACGAGCTGGTCGACTTCTTCGGCTTTCGTGCTCCACGACGTGCAGAAGCGGACGCAGAGGTGGTCATCATCGACGGGGCCTTCGGCTTCAAAAACGTATTTTTCCCCCAGTTTCCGGGCCTGTTCCTGGCTGAGGATGACGAACTGCTGGTTCGTCGGGCTGACGACGAGTTCCGGTATCCCCTTCTGGCGGAAAGCTTCGCGGATCTGCATGGCGTATTCATCGGCCCGTTTCGTAATGGCAAAATACGTCCCATCGTGGAGCAGGGTGTAGAACTGGAGCCCTAAGAGCCAGCCTTTGGCCAGGACGGCACCGAACTGTTTCATATGGGCCTTGAAGCGGCGGCCTATCCCCGCATCGGTCAGGACGAGAGCTTCACCAAAGAAGGCCCCGCATTTCGTACCGCCGATATAAAAGACGTCGGCCAGGCGGCCAAAATCGGCCAGGGTCAGGTCGTTTTCAGCCGCTCCCAGACCATAGCCCATGCGGGCGCCATCGACAAAGAGATACATATGGTACTTGTGACAGACATCAGCAATCGCCGTCAATTCTTCTTTCGTATAGAGCGTACCGTATTCCGTCGTAAAAGAAATATAGACCAGCGACGGCCGTGTCAGGTATTCGGCTTCGCCGGAATTATAATAAGCCTGCACTTCCCCTTCAATCTGTCCGGCTGTAATCTTGCCTTCATGATGGGGCAGAGCGACAATCTTGTGGCCTGCATTTTCGATGGATGCACATTCGTGGCAGTTGATATGACCTGTATCGGCACAGATGACGCTGTCGCAGGAACCGAGGAGCGCCGAAATAGTGACGAAATTGGCCTGCGTCGCTCCCGGGAAAAAGAAGACCTTCCCCTGCGGGCACTGGGACAATTCCAAAATCAGCTTTTCCGCCTTATCGCACCAGTCATCGACGCCGTAACCGCCGTACTGCGTATCGTTCGTCTGGCTCAAAGCCTGCAAGATGCTGGCATGAGCGCCATGATTATAGTCATTGTTAAAACGTATCATTTTATCTTGTCTCCTTATACTTACCTTATTTTTTTCAGTTTCTGCTACATCTATTCTAACAAAATCAGATACGTTGCACAACAAAAAGGCGCTATCGCATTGCGACAGCGCTTTTGCTTTACAGGTTCCGGAACACATCCAGGTCGTCCGGAATGTACAGGTTCCCCGTGTAATACCGACGGCCTTCGTCATGATAGCGCTCACGGCGATGGGCCAGGTCCTTATCTTCGGTATGGTAAAGAATCAGGTTCTGTACGCCCAGTCGGGCTGCCGTTTCACAGGCGTCTTTGACAGTGGAATGATGTTTTTCGTAAGGATGGAAGATATCGGCTTCGGCATCGAGGCAGAAGGCTTCATGAAGGAGCCATTTACTATCCCGGACATAGGCTTCTTCCCAGGGCTGATACGGTTCATCGCCACAGCAGGTCAGTCTGCCATCGGCGAGTTTCAAGGAGAAACCGAACTGTTTGGCCTTGGTCGAACGGATATCGAAAAAGGTCACGTCATGGCCGATGAGCTGACGCGTTTCCCCATCAGTCACCGTGACGAGATGCAGGCGGTCATCGAGGAACGCGCTGTCTTTCGAGGACAGCAGGGCTTGCCCCATCGTGCGCAGCAGGGAAATGACTTCCTCGTGACCGTAGATGACGGCTTCGCCATCATAGGTCCCGCGCCGCCAGGACTGGCACATCATGCGCATGAGCCAGAGGATACCCAGAAGATGATCCATGTGCTTATGAGTGACGAAGACCGTCCGCATATCCTGCCAGCGCAGCCGGGCCTTTTCCAGCTGCTGCAGGAGGCCGTTCCCACCGCCGCCATCGACGAGCAGGTACTGACCGCCTTCATCGAGGACGAAACAAGTATTATAGCAATGGGTCACCGTCGCGTTCCCCGTCCCTAACAAGGTCAGATTCATGACTATCCCTCCCCGAATGATTTACCGTGCGTTGGCTTCGCCACGGAAGATGGTGCCGCGGCTGGCGTCTACGGTGACGACTTCGCCGTTTTCCAGGGTGTCTGCGGCATGAGCGGCGCCGACGACGGTCGGTATGCCCAGAGTGATGGCGATGATAGCCGATTCGCTGGTGAGGCCGGCTTCTTCGGAAACGATGGCGCTGGCTCGTTTCATGTAGTCGACGAAATCAGCGCGGGCCGAACGGAGTACGAGGATGCAGCCGTCGGTGAAGTTCTTTTCCAGGTCTTCTTTCGATTCGGCGATGCAGACTTTACCGATAGCCGCGTTGCGGCCGATGCCGGTACCTCGGAGGAGGACGTCGCCGACGACCTGGACGCGGATCATATTGGTCGAACCGGCTT
>CABMPA010000076.1 GCA_902388315.1 uncultured Megasphaera sp.
GCAACGAACAGGCTGTCGACAATGTTATAGAGCGAATTGACAATCATCGACACGACGGCCGGAAGGGCCATGGAAGCGATGAGCGGCAAAATCGCCCGTTCTTTCATAAATGATTCGTCCATACCTTACCTTCTGCGGCTGCGCAGCCACCGCCAGAGGGCGGAAAGGCCTTTGATGACCAGATAGAAGATAAAAATATTCACCAACAAGCCGAGGATATCAGCCCCCCAGCCCAGGGAACTCCAGCCAAAGAGATGGCTGAGCATACTGCCCAGGAACATGCCGCCGGCAAAGAGGCCGATGCCGCGCATGACGCTGCCCAGGCGGGACGAAGAAGCGTTCTGGCCGGTACGGGGCTGAGTCGTTTCGGCCTTGCGCGTCTGGGTCTGTCCGTCCCCTTTCGTATTGCCCGTCTTAGGCGCCGTATTTTTAGTCGTCCCGGCTTGGGGTGTTACCGCCTTAGGTGCCGGTAACGATTTCGGCGCCGATACGCGGACACCGCCACCGCCTTTGGCAGCCTGTACAGAAGACGGGACAGCCGGCAGGGCCAGGGCAGTCCACAAAACAAAAACACAAACGGCGATAAAAGTCGTTTTTTTCATAGCAGGCTCCTTCTATAACAAATTCCGTGATGTATCCGGCGCTTCCGGTCCCCCATGAGGGAATATGATATCATATAGATTCAACGTCGACAGATAACCGGCCAGTTTATCTTGTACGCCGGCCAGGGCTCCATGGACATCGCAAAAGCCATAGCGGTGGTGGTAGGGACACTGGAAATCACCGTTCAGGCAGCTGGTGATCATATTTTCCCGTTCCATAACATTGATGACGTCCATGAGCGAGATGTCGTGCAAATCCCGCGTCAATTGGCATCCCCCCTGGGCACCGCGGATGATTTCGATGAACCCGGCCCGTTCGAGTTTCTTGGAAATCTTATAGGCAAACTGCCGGGGTACCATTTGTTCATCGCTGATTTCCCGTATATTTTTCAGCTGTAAATCAGCCAGGGATCGTAAAATGCGGATGGCATAATCTGTTTCTCTGGTAATAATCACGATGTAAGACGCTCCTTTTCATTCTGTATAGTTTAGGTCTATTATAACGTGAAATGACGAGAAATGCTAGCCGTAAATGCCTTGCGGTTCCCAGAAAAACCCGATATAATAAATAGTGTTTGCATGTTTTAGCTTTAACTACAGATGAGGTGTACTATGTCATTAATCGATGAAGTAAATAATCGCCGTACCTTTGCCATCATCTCCCACCCGGATGCGGGCAAGACGACGCTGACTGAAAAATTACTGCTCTACGGAGGTGCCATCCACCTGGCCGGTTCCGTCAAGGCCCGCAAGACGGCGAAACATGCCGTTTCGGACTGGATGGAAATTGAAAAGCAGCGTGGTATTTCCGTCACCAGTTCGGTCCTTCAGTTCGACTACGAAGGCCACCATATCAATATCCTCGACACGCCGGGCCATCAGGACTTCAGTGAAGATACCTACCGGACCCTCATGGCTGCCGACAGCGCGGTCATGCTCATCGACGTTGCCAAAGGCGTCGAAGCACAGACCAAGAAATTATTCCGCGTCTGTAAAGAACGGGGCATCCCCATCTTTACTTTCGTCAACAAGATCGACCACTTCGGCCGCAACCCCTTCGACCTGATGGATGAAATCGAAGATATCCTGGGCATCCACGCCTACCCCATGAACTGGCCTATCGGCCTGAATGGCAATTACCAGGGCATCTACGACCGGGCTTCGTCGTCGATTGAACTCTTTGAAAAAGATACGACCCACGGCCAGCGCAAACTGGCATCGACCAAGGGCTCGGCAGACGACCCGATCTTCAAGGAACTCCTCGATGAAGACGTCCACCAGGGACTCATCGACGACATCGAGCTCCTCGATGAAGCCGGCGACGAATTCGACATGGAAAAAGTCAAGCGCGGCGAACTGACGCCGATGTTCTTCGGCTCGGCCATGACCAACTTCGGCGTCAAGCCCTTCCTGGAAGAATTCCTGCGCATGGCACCGAAGCCGCAGCCGCGCAAATGCCTGGAAGGCGTCGTCGAACCGACATCGGACCAGTTCACGTCGTTCGTCTTCAAAATCCAGGCCAACATGAATCCCCAGCATCACGACCGCATCGTCTTCATGCGCATCTGCTCGGGCAAGTTTGAAAAAGGCATGACCGTCACCCACCGCCAGTCCGGCAAGACCCTGCGCCTCATGCAGCCCCAGCAGTTCCTGGCAACGGAACGGACCATCGTCGAAGACGCTTATCCGGGAGACATCATCGGCGTCTTCGATAACGGCACCATGGGCGTCGGCGACACCCTCTATTCGGGCAAGAAGAAAGTCACCTTCAAAGACTTCCCGACCTTCCCGCCGGAACTCTTCGCCCGCATCCGCGCCAAAGACTCGATGAAGCGCAAGCAATTCCTCAAGGGCATGACCCAGCTGGCCCAGGAAGGGGCCGTCCAGATTTATGAAAACCTGGGCTCCATGGAAAGCTACATCGTCGGTGCCGTCGGGCAACTCCAGTTCGAAGTCCTGGAATACCGCCTGAAACACGAATACGGCGTCGACCTGGAAATGAACCGCCTGCCCTACACCGTCGCCCGCTGGATCCAGACCAACGGCCACGACTACAAGGAATTGAAGAACATCGACAGCGCCATGATCGTCAAAGACCACAAACAGCGCGTCGTCCTGCTCATCGCCAACGAATGGCAGACCAACTGGATCGTCGAACGGAACCCGGATTTCACCTTCTGCACCACACCGGACCAACTGAAAATAGAAGAAGAGTAGAAAAAGGCTTGTCGCGTGCGACAAGCCTTTTTAAGTGGTTAGTGGCTAGTGGTTAGTGGTTAGCGGATGGCTTTAAATTTAAAGGTTTTCTCTGAAAACTACAAACTCTGTACTACAAACTATAAAGAGAAAGAGATCACGCATGATAGCGTATACCTCTATACATGTATACACGCCCCTCACGCCGTGAGGCAGCACCATTCCGGCAATGTCACGGTGCGGTCGAAGGCCGGAAGCCAGGTGCCGCGGGTGTGGTCATAGGTCCGGATGAGGATATGGTCTTCATAGAGGTAGAGGGAGTTGGTATAAATCGTGTCTTCATCCCAGTCGCTGTTGTAGACATTGAGGACCCGGCCTTCGTAATAGTTGGCGTCATCCATGAAGGTCGCGTCAGATGGCATCGTATGGGTGTGGCCGGATACCCACAGGCGGACCTGGTGATGGCGGGCCAGGATAGCGCGAATGGAATCAGCGGGCTGGACGGAGTTGCGCGGTGACGGAAGGCTGATGCCGGGCCGGCTCGATACGGCCGTCTGTTCCAGCGGCGCATGGCAGAAGATAATCGTCGGCTGCTGGCGATGGGCAGCCAGGGTCTGGTCCAGCCAGGCCAGCTGCTGATGCGACAATTCGACGGCGGCGCCACCGGTCACCGTATCAGGCGACAAAAAGACCAGGAGATAGCCCGCCTGTTCTTTGGCATAATAAAGGGGGCCGAAGGTCTGGGTATAACGGGCGAAATGGATAATCCGTTCCGTGCAGCTCCCAGGGCGCAGTTCTCCATTATGGCCGGTATAGAGCAGCTCATGGTTGCCGGCGATGAAGGCCTTGCGTTTCTGCAAACCATTGACGACGAGGCGCACCAGGCGGTATTCGGCGGCATCGCCGTTGCGCTGGACCATGTCCCCTGTAAAGACGGCCAAGTCCAGGTCCCGCCAGTCGTTCATTTCCTGCAACACTCTTTCTTTGGCGGCCATCCGGAGCAGCCGTTCTTTTGGCGTGACCAGGTTCTTGCAGGGGTAATGGAAATCACTGATGATGACCAGGCGGGAATAATTCCGCTGAGCTGGGGCTTGGGCATTGGCAAATAACGACGCAAACATGGCATTTCCTCCTTCATCCATGAAAAAACAGGCTCTGGCTTTACAGTTTCAGTATAGCCAGAGCCTGTATGTTTTTTGCAAAAATCAAGGGAAATATCTGTAAAAGGTCATTTCTTCTGGACGACGGGATAGTCCTGCAGGGCATCGTAGCCTTCTTCACCCGTCCGGATCTTGACGGCGTTATCGATGGCCGACACAAAGACCTTGCCGTCGCCGTAATTGCCCGTATAGAGCACTTTCTTCGCCGTTTCGATGATGGTCCGCGGCGATACCTTGGAAACGACCATTTCGACGCGGACCTTGGGCAGGAGCTTGGCCGACACCTTGGCACCGCGGTAGAATTCGGTCCGTCCCTTTTCGATGCCGAAGCCCAGGGCTCGGGTGATGGTCATGCCCGTGATGCCGATGGCTTCCATGGCATCTTTCAATGTTTCAAAGCGCTTTTCATCGGTAATGATGGTCACGTTATACAGGGCATGGCCGCCGACCGGCTGGGGACTGGCCATGACCGAATCGGGAATGACCTGGTCCAAGGGGATTTCTTTGGCCCCTTCCGGTGCTTCCCCGGCCTTCAAAGCTTGCGACAAATCTTCCAGGCTGTCGCTGTGATCCAGTCCATAAGCCGGCACCAGGCCGTTTTCCTTGAAGTCCAGGCCGTTGATTTCTTCGGCTGCCGAAACGCGCAGGCCGATCGTCGCCTGGAGGATGCGGAAAATCAGGGTCATGGCGACGAAGACGAACAGGGCCATGACCACGACACCAATCAGCTGGACCAGAAACAGATGGACCTCTCCCGTATAGAACAGGCCGTCTTTGACGCTGAACAAGCCTGTCAGGATCGTCCCCAGGGCTCCGCAGCCGCCGTGAGCGGCAATGGCCCCGACGGGGTCGTCGATGCGCAGTTTCTGGTCGATGAATTCGATGAGGAAGACCGTCACTATGCCGGCCAGGGCGCCGATGACAAAGGCACCGGGCACGCTGACGACATCACAGCCAGCCGTAATGGCCACCAAAGCAGCCAGGCTGCCGTCAAGGGTCATGGACACATCGGGCTTGCCATAGCGGACCCACGTCGTCACCATGGCCGCCGTCGTCCCGGCAGCAGCGGCCATATTGGTCGTAAAGAAGATAGACGCTGCCTTGAGGAGCGTCTGTTCCCCCGTAAGGGACAAGGTCTGGCCGCCATTGAAGCCGAACCAGCCGAACCATAAGATGAACATGCCCAGGCAGGCCAGGGGCAGGCTGTGTCCGGGAATCGCATTGACTGAACCATCCTCATTGTACTTGCCGATACGCGGCCCCAGGGCTTTAGCCCCGGTCAGGGCACAGAGGCCGCCGGTCAGGCTGACGACAGACGCGCCGGCAAAATCGTGGAACCCCAGAGCTGCCAGCCAGCCGCCGCCCCAGGCCCAATGTCCGACGATGGGATAGATGAGCAGACTGATGAGAATCGTAATCAGACAGGATGACGAAAACTTCGTCCGTTCTGCCATGGCCCCGGACACGATAGCCGCCGTCACGGCACAGAGAACGGTCTGGAAGAGTAAAAAGGCCAGATCCGGATAAGGCGTCCCGGCCATGAGTTCCATATGCTGGGCAAATAAATCGGGCATCCCGATGACCCCGCCTATGTCGCGGCCAAAGAGGAGGCTGAAACCCAGAATCCAGAAAGCCAGGGTCCCCAGGGAAAAGTTCATGAAATTCTTCATGACGATATTGCCGGCGTTCTTGGCCCGCGTCAGGCCCGCTTCGAGCATGGCAAAGCCGGGCTGCATGAAGAATACCAGGACAGAAGCCATGAGAATCCAAAATGTATCGACTGACGAATAACTCATTGCGCTCCCCCCTCTTCTTCCGGATAGGTCAGGCCCCACTGCTGGCGGATAGCCGTCATGAGGTCCATGACATCTTTCGTATAAGCCTGACACATATCGCTGCCATGAGCGACAGCAGCTTCCATGTCCAGGATTTCATATTGCAAAGCCTTGGCCTGGCTGCCGGCCTGCAGAATATCCTGATGGCCATCGGCCGTATAGGTAATCGTCGCCGTGTCAGCCCGGGGATAATCGTAGATTTCGATATAGCCCTTATCAAAGGCGGCCATGCCCCGTTTCGGCTGCTTGGCATGGAGCGATAAAGCGAGCGTCGCCATTTCCCCTTCCCGGTTCTGCAAGAGGATACCCGCCTGTTCGTCGACACCGGTCGGCGCCAGGCGGACCTGGGACGCAATCTGGTCGGGCTGGCAGCTCATGAAATAGCGGGCA
This sequence comes from uncultured Megasphaera sp., assembly GCA_902388315.1. GTDB lineage: Bacteria > Bacillota > Negativicutes > Veillonellales > Megasphaeraceae > Megasphaera. The sequence goes on from CABMPA010000076.1 coordinate 6,184, forward strand.
AAGGACAAGGCGTAGACGCCGATATCGAGCAGGGCGCCGCCGGCCAGGGAGCGGTTGAAGAAGCGGTTCTTCATATCGTAGTCTTTATAACTGCCGAAATTCATCTGAATGAAACGCAGCGGCCCCAGGACGCCGGAACGGATGAGGTCAGCGAGCTGTTTATAAATGGGCATATGGTATAAGGTCATGGCTTCGGCCAGGACCACGCCGTGTTCAGCAGCACAGCGCCGGGCCTGGTCCAGCTCCCGGCTATTCAGCGTAATGGACTTTTCACAAAGTACGTGTTTCCCCGCAGCCAGGGCCGGCAGCAGATAGCGGATATGCGTATTATGGGGCGTCGAAATATAAACAATGTCGACGTCCGGATCGGCAAAGATGTCTTCCGGTCTGTCATAGACCTTGGAAATGCCATATTTTTCAGCAAAAGCCAGGGCCTTCTCATGGGTCCGGTTGCCGACGCTGTACAAATTCCCGCCCAGGGCCTGCATGGCCTGGGCCAGTTCATTGCCGATGACGCCGCAGCCCAAAGTCGCCCAACGATATGCTGGCATAGTGATTCCCCCTTTTATGATAACAGGCGGCTGACGAGCTTGACGCAGTCTGCCGCGTCTTTGGAATAGCCATCGGCACCGATTTCATCGGAGAAACTCGGCGTAACAGCCGCCCCGCCGATGATGATTTTGCCACCATATTGCTTTTCAGCTGCTTCAGCGATGACATCTTTCATATGCATCATCGTCGTCGTCATCAGTGCTGACAAGCCGACGACAGATGCTTTTTCTCGCAGCGCCGTTTCGATGATAGTAGCTGCCGGCACATCTTTTCCCAAGTCGATGACCTTATAGCCGTAATTGCGCAGCATGAGTCCGACCAGGTTCTTGCCGATATCGTGGACGTCGCCTTCGACGGTGGCGATGACGATGGTCGCCATGTCCTGCTGGTCCGGTTTCTTCTGGATGAGCGGTTCCAGATAGGCAATGGCCGTTTCCATCGTATTGGCACTGGCGATGAGCTGGGGCAGGAAATAAATCTGTTTATCGTATAAATCACCGACCTCAGTGATAGCCGGAATGAGCAGGTCGTTGATGATGGCATCCGGCGCCATGCCCCTGGCCAGCTCTTCCTGAGACAGGGCGACGACGGCATCCTTTTCCCCTTCCAGGACGGCCTGGTAAACGGGATTGACCGGCCCCTGTTCAGCCCCCTGGGATTCCCCCGCCGTTTCAACAGCCGCAGCCGTACCGTGGCTGGCCAGGAGTTCGGCTTCTTCCTTCCGTTTCTTTTCGGCTTCTTTCTTGTCGAAATACTGCATACGGTGGATATAAGCCAAATCGCTGCCCTCTTTATTCATGAGCATATTGGCCGCCGCAGCCGTATTCATAAGCAAATCCTGGGACGGATTGGCAATGGCCATGGTCAGGCCGCTGGCAATGGCCATGGCCAAAAAGGTCGCGTTGACATACATCCGGTCCGGCAGGCCAAAGGAGATATTGGACAGGCCGCAGACCGTGGCCAGTCCCAGGTCTTGCTTGCAATGGGAGAACGTCGCCATGCAGTCCAGGGCCGACGTCGGCGCAGCCCCGACCGTCGCTACCAGGGCGTCGACGACGACATCTTCCGGCGAAAAGCCGTGGTCATAGGCATCGGCCAGGAGTTCGTCGAGGACGGCATGCTTTTCTTCGAGGGTCTTGGGGATGCCATTATCCGAGACAGGCAGGGCAATGAACATAGCGCCGTATTTCTTGACGACAGGCAGGAGCTTCTTTCGTTTCTCCGTTTCACAGGAAATGGAATTGACCAGGGCCCGGCCGGGATAGATGCGCAGGGCCGCTTCCATGATATCCGGCGAGCTCGTGTCGATACTGAGGGGCAGGCCCGATACGCCGGTCACTTCGTAAATGGCTTTGAGCATCATTTCTTTTTCATCAATGCCGTTAGTCCCCATGTTGACATCGAGGATGGCCGCGCCGTTTCGTTCCTGTTCGCGGGCCATGGCGCGGACCATGTCCAGCTTGCCGGCCCGCAATTCAGCCTGGAGCTTTTTCTTGCCCGTCGGATTGATGCGTTCGCCAATGACCTGGAAAGACCCGTCGAGCCTGATTTCTACGACCTGCCGTTCCGAAGCCAGGACGCGGTGATGGCTGGCATGAGGCGCTTTCGGCGTCAGCTGGCAGACGGCATCGTGAAGGGCCCGGATATGGTCCGGCGTCGTACCACAGCAGCCGCCGATGATATGGGCCCCCGCTTCGATGAGCAGCCGGCCATCTTTGGCAAATTCTTCCGGTGTCGTCTTATAGACCGTTTTGTCGCCATCCAGTTCCGGCAGGCCGGCATTGGGCTTGGCAATGAGGGGAATCGTCGCATATTCATACATCTTCCGGACCGTTTCCACCATGTCGGCCGGTCCTGTCGAGCAGTTCAGGCCGACGGCATCGACGCCGAGGTTCTGTAAGACGACGACAGCCGCTTCCGGCGGCGTCCCATAGAGGGTACGGCCGTCTTTTTCAAAGGTCAGCGTCGCCATGATGGGCAGGTCGCAGACCTCCTTGATAGCCAGGACACAAGCCCGCGTTTCCTGGAGGCTCATCATGGTTTCGACGATGAACAGGTCGACACCGGCATCGTACAAGGCCTGGGCCTGTTCGCGATAGACGTCGACGAGGTCGTCAAAGGTCAGTTCACCCATAGGATAGAGCTGCTGGCCCGTCA
>CABMPA010000077.1 GCA_902388315.1 uncultured Megasphaera sp.
ACAGTTACCCGGACGGATGACAGCGGCGGGCGGCCCGCTACGCGCTGAGGGCGTCCCGAAGCGGCGTTGTCAGTTTGAGTCTGTTGCGGCGGAACGCCGCATCTGAGTCCGAGGAAAAGCCGTGATTCGTAGTTCGTAAAAGCCTGCCATTATACTCGAATTGGCTATAGTCAAATATCGCAAGCGGGCTGCCTTATCCAGGCAGCCCCTACGCAACCCCTGCCGGGGTATTTTTTTAACTACTCCACAAACTCCATTCTACAAACTATGTTTCGTTACCACGCCGCAGGCAGCCAGCCGCAAAGGCTGAGGATGGCGTAGATGCCGGCACTGGCAAAGAGGATGACGACCAGGGCCTGCATGATGGGATGGGCGATCCAGCCGCATTGCCAGCACGGTGCGTGGTCGCCGTGTTTGCGGGCACTGCGCAGCATGAAGACGGGCAGGATGGACATGATGATGCCGCCGAAGGTGCCGGCGCTGAAGATGGCGTTGACGAAGCCGACGAGGCCGCTGTACGCCAGGAGGACCGGCGGGATGACGATGAAGGCCAGGCAGGCCGCCCGCGTGCGGATGTCCGTTTCCGACTGGAAGCCCAGGCGGTCGATCATGTTAGTCAAGAAGCTTTCGGCAATGGCCCAGAACGACGTCAGCATGGCACAGAAGGCGAAGGCGTTGACGATGACGAAGAAGACCGGCGACCCCAGGGCGCGGCCCCAGGATAAGGAGGCGACTTCCGAGATTTCACCGACTGGCAGCATGAGGAAGACGGCCAGCGGGACCAGGGCCAGGATGACGAAGGAAATGCCGGCCCCGGCCAGGATGGACGGGACGAGTTTCCCCGGTTCGTGCGTGAAGCCCCGGGAAATTTCCGGTACGATGTACTGGACGGCATAGCAGAAAACGGCGATGTTGAAGACCGGTACGGCATAAGTCCAGTGAGCATAGAGGATATCTGCAACAGGTACGCGGGCCGAAAACAGTGACGCGCCGACGAGGAGAATAAGCATGGCCGTCATACCTGAACTCAAATATTTCTCTGCTACCCCGGTTGCCTTGAGGCCCAGCCAGACGACGCTCGTCGCCCCGAGGGCAAAGAGGCAGCTGGCCATTTCCAGGGAAATGCCGAAGAATTCGCTCAATATCCTGCCGCAGCCGCTGGTATAGGCGATGAGGCTGCAAAAGGACGTAGCCCCGACGGAAAAGAAAATCAGCCAGGAACCAATCTTGCCGACGTACTTTTCAGCCAGGCCCGACAGCTGTAAGGGCTTGGTTGTGCGCAGCGTCGCTTCGGCGACATAGAGCATGGAGATGATAGAAAAAAAGCCTGCTACGACAAGCCACGTAAGCAGGACGGGCCAGCCGGCATTGCGACTGGCAAAAGCTAAACCTAAAACACCGGAACCTATGGTAGACCCGACGACCATCATCGTAGCCTCCATAAACGTAAGACGATGTACCTTGAGAGCCGCCTCTTTTTTCGCAGCTCCCGCCGATATAGTGTCCAACTCGTTCACATATTCCATGAAGAAAAAACCTCTTTTCGTGTGAAAATATGTTACCTGATGTCAGCATGTCTGGACCATTATACCATATCCGCATAGGGATTCCAAGAAAAAAATCATGTCACCCCGGAAGTTTGACACTTGCTGCTTATCTCATTGAATAAGAAATCCTATAACCACGCCATTGATGGCTAGTTTTTTCGTCAAATTTTACAGATTTTTATTGAGTAATGTTTGAGTAATGTGGTATAATAGGATAAGGAGGGATAGGACATGAGGCTTAAAATCTCAGAATCAAAGAACGCTAAATCACTTTATGTTATCCGCTCTACTTATGTTAACGGCAAGCATTCCTCAAAAGTAGTTGAAAAACTCGGTACATACGATGAATTAAAGAAAACTCACAATGATCCCATCGCATGGGCCAAAGAATACATCAAACAACTTACCGAACAAGAAAAAGAGAAAAAGCGCGAGGTTGTGGTTCGTTTCAAGCAATCAAAGCATCTGCCTAAGGATAAACAGCAGTGTTTCTTAGGCGGATATTTGTTCTTACAATCCTTATACAATCAGTTAGGCCTCCCTGCCATCTGCCAAGCGATTTCCTCACGTCATAAATTCACATATGACTTAGATAACCTATTATCTTGCCTTCTCTATACCCGAATCTTATTCCCGTCTTCTAAAAAAAGCTCCTATGAATTCGCTCGGCGATTCATTGAGCCGCCGACTTTCGAGCCACACCAGATGTACCGTGCCTTGGAGTTCTTAGCAGCAGAAGATGACTACATCCAAGCTCAGCTGTATGCCAATACGCAAAAACTATCCAAGAGGAATGACCGTATACTATATTATGACTGCACGAATTTTTTCTTTGAAATTGAGCAGGAAGACACTCTCCGTAAATACGGCGCTTCCAAAGAGCATCGCCCCAATCCTATTGTAGAAATGGGGCTGTTAATGGATGGAGATGGGATTCCTTTGGCATACTGTTTACACAGTGGCAATACCAATGAACAGATCACTTTACAGCCGCTGGAAAAGAAGATTCTGAAAGATTTCAACCTCTCCAAATTCATTCTCTATACCGATGGAGGCCTGTCGTCTCTATCTAACCGCAAATACAACACTCGAGGTGAACGGGCTTTCATTACCACGCAATCCCTCAAGAAACTAAAAGCCCATTTAAAAGACTGGGCCTTGTCCCCTGATGGATGGAAGATACCGAATTGCAACAAAGAATATGACTTGACCCAGATAAACAGCTTGACTCCTGAATCTCCCGCATACACCACCGTCTATAACCAAACATTCTATAAGGACCGTTGGATCAATGAAAATGGGTTCGAGCAGCATCTCATAGTTACTTATTCCTTAAAATACAAAAGCTACCAGCAACGTATCCGAGAACAGCAGGTACAACGAGCTGCCAAAGCAATTAATGTCAACGGGACTCCCTTAAAGAAGTACAACAGCAATAATTATAAACGGCTCGTTAAGAAAACTCAAGTCACTAAAGACGGAGAAATAGCCGAAAAAGAATTATACGAACTCAACGAAGAACGCATTGCACAAGAAGCACAATACGATGGCTTTTATGCCGTATGCACCAGCTTAGATGATTCACCAGTTGAGATTATCCGCATAAACCAACGACGTTGGGAGATTGAAGAATCCTTTCGCATCATGAAGACAGAATTCAAAACGCGACCGGTATATCTCTCCCGAGAACAACGCATCCGAGCACATTTCTTAACTTGTTTCTTATCCCTGATTTTGTATCGATACTTGGAAAAGAAAACCGCTAACCAATTTACACCAAGGGAACTCATCTATACATTACGAGATATGAATTTCCTTCAATTACCCATAGGAGATTACATTCCCACATATACTCGAACCGATATTACGGACGTATTACATGATACCTTTGGCTTCCGTACTGATTATGAAATATTGAGTGACAAACAAATGAAGAAGATTTTAAAAACAACTAGAAAAGCATAAAAAAGTACTCACTTTTTTATGCCGAAGAAAAGGCTGAAAACCCTTGTATTTACTGGGTTTTCAGCCTTTTGTTCTTTTTTAAGTGTCAAACTTGGGAGCATGTCTGGACCATTATACCATATCTGCATAGGGATTCCAAGAAAAAAATCATGTCACCCGAAAAAAACAGCAGGAATCGCCTCATTCTATGTCGAAATGATATAACGAGAATGATAAGGAGGGATTTTTATGGCAGACGTAAACGATAAGAAAAAACAACAAAAGGCCCCCGAAAAAGAGGCCGCCGCGGAAAAGGAACTGACTATCCTCCAGCCCGGTGCCGTCCCAGAAGAAGACGATGACCCGGAAGCGCCCTATCTGGCTTCCGACATGTATCAGCGCATCGTCGCCCTGATCAACAACTTCGAATCGGGCCTGCCCGACGACATGCAGGCCGGCGGGCGCCTGGTATCGGCTGGCGACATCACCTTCAGCATCCAGGACATCGGCTACTGGGACCCGAACATGATCGTATTCTATGGCGAATTGTCCGACGGCTCGGCGGTCGAACTGGTCCAGCACATTTCCCAGCTCAACCTGCTCCTCGTCGCCGTCCCCCGCCACGACGACATCGAAAAACCGCGCCGCATCATCGGATTCAATCGCAAGAACGAACCGGACATCGCTACCGACCCGGAAGACTGAGGCTTCAGGCTTTCGGCCGGACGCTGACGGAAATGGCCGCCGGTTCAGCCGGACAGTGATATTCGCAGGAACCGCAGCCGATACAGCGCGATGCCTTGACATGCGGGTAGCTGCGGCCGTCCCGGTTCTCGACCATGATAATGGCCTGGACCGGACAATGGCGGGCACAGTTGCCGCAGACGATGCCCTCACGGGCAATGAGGCAATGGAACTGGGCATAGCGGGCGATGCCGATCTTCGTCCGCTCCTTCACGGCCAGGTCCAGCGGGCGGATGGCGCCGGCCGGACAAGCCTGGGAACAGAAATTGCAGTTGTAGACACAATAGCCTTTGGAGAAATCCATGTAAGGCTGGCCCATCTGCAAGGCGCCGTTCTCTAAGACGGCCGGTACCAGGACACCGCTGGGACAGCGGCTGACACAGAGATGGCAGGCCGTACAGCGCTGGGCAAAGGCGTCGGCCGAGACGGCTCCGGGCGGCAAGATTTTCTTCTTGCCCTTCCCCGTCCCCATCAGGGCCGGCACGACGGTCTGGCTGCGGGCCAGGCCAGCGGCGACGGTACCGACGGCGACGGCCGTCGTCACCAGCAACTCCCGCCGGCTGAGGCCCTCGCCGGATACCGGATTGGATGATGGCGTTTCAGGACGCCGCCGGGAAAAGGTCAGGGCCCCTTTGGGGCAGACGGCGACGCAGTCGAAGCAGTCGACACAACGGCTGGTATCGACGAAGCCACGGGCGACGTCGATGCAGGACGAACGGCACGTCTTTTCACAGGCCCCGCAGTGGATGCAGCGCGATTTGTCGATGACCGGCCGGAAGAGGCTGAAGCGGCTGAGCGTTCCCAGCAGCGTGCCGACGGGACAGACAGTATGGCAATACGCCCGGCCATAGCGCCAGGCCAGGATGGCCAAAACGACAAAATACGCCCCGGCCAGGGCCATGGCAGCCAGCGGCGGCCAGAGGATATCCGTCTTGCTGAGCGCCGGGATCCAGCCGTGGCTTTCGTTGAACCCGGCCAAAGCGTTCCAGCCATAGGCGACTGGCAGACCCAGTCCATCGTGGACGATGCGGCCAAAGATACTATACGGGTCGACCAGTCCCAGCAGGCCAGACAAACCGGCCAGGAAGGCCAGGCCTGTCAAAAGCAAGATACTATAGCGCACGATGCGCCGTTCCCGCCGGAAAGCGAATTTCCGGCGATTTTTTTTGCGCCGTTTGGCCAGACAGAAGACGAAGTCCTGGCTGATGCCCAAGGGACAAAGGACACTGCAATAGATTCGGCCCAGGAGCAGGGTCAGGACGACGATGACGGCGATGACCCAGAGACTCCCGGCCAAGAGGGCCGGCAGGAACTGCCATTGCGGCAGCACGGGTGCCATGATTCCGCTAAAGGTCAGGACCATGACCCCCATCAGGAGCCACGCTAAGACGATACGGCCCCGTTGCAACAGGTTCCGCATTTACACTACCCCCTTTCCCGTATCGCGTCCGAAGGATTGGACGACGTCATCGATGGTCCGCACGTACTTAGGGATGTCGATATGCTGCGGACATTTGGGCAGGCAGCGGCCGCAGGCGGTACAGCGGGAAGCGCGCTGAGGCCGTTCCAGGTTATTCTGGTAATGGGCCAGGAAGGCTTTTTCCTGTGCCATCGACGCCCCCTGGGGATGTTCCAGGTCGATTCCGGCCGGTTCCCCATAGCGGTTATAGATATGAAAGACTTCGGCGATGTCGACGCCGTAAGGACAGGGCTCACAGTAACGGCAATACGTGCAGGGAATGGCCCCGCTGCCGGCTTCCTTCCCCAGGGAACGCTGGATGGCCCGTTCTTCGGCAGCTGATAAGGGCTGGAAATCGCTCAGGGTCCGAATGTTGTCCAAGACCTGTTCTAAATTACTCATGCCTGAATTCATGGTGATGACCCCTTCTTTAGAACCGACCCAGCGCAGGGCCCACGACGCCATGCTGGCATCTGGCCGCTGCTGCTTCAAGATGGCTTCGGCCGACGACGACAGATGGGCCAGATTGCCGCCTTTGACGGGTTCCATGACGAAAATGGGGACCTCCTTTTCCCGGCACTTGCGGTACAGGTCCCCAGCCTGCCGGCTGCCCGACGGTGCTTCGCCCGGTTCGTTCCAGTCGGCATAGTTGAGCTGGATCATGCAGAAATCCCAGGTATACTGGTCCATGAGATATTGGAAAAACGGCACATCCCCATGAAAGGAAAAGCCCAGGCAGCGGATGCGGCCCTTGGCTTTTTCCTGGCGGAGATAGTCCAGGATGCCGTCCTGGATGTATAGCTCATCGAACTGTTCCCGGCTGGTCAGGGAATGGAGCATGTAGTTGTCGAAATACGACACCTGACAGCGGTCGAGCTGAGTCTGGAAGATGTCTTTCGCCTGATCGAGGCCCGTCAATATCGGCGTCGGCATCTTATCAGCCAGATAGACCGTGTCGCGGGGGTATTTCTGCAAGGCCTGGCCGATGAAGGCTTCGGACTTCCCATCGTGGTAGAACCAGGCCGTATCGAAATAGTTGATGCCATGGCGATAGGCAAAATCGACCATCTTCCCGCTTAATTCTTTATCGATTTCCCGTCCCGACGCCGTAAACGTCGTCGGCAGGCGCATACAGCCAAAGCCTAATAGGGACAAGTCTTTTCCCAGGGGCTTATAATAGCGCGTCGCTACCTTGCCCGTGATTTGCCCGGCTTCCCCGGCCGCCTTATCGGCGTCGAGAAAAGCCAGGATGTCTTCGCGTTTCAGAAAAGCCCCGCCGGCAGCCATACCGGCCAGTCCGCCGCCGAGGAGTTTCAAAAAAGTCCGCCGACTTACATCATGATGCATCCTATCCACTCCTGTCCTATAACAATCCGGCTTTGTCCAGCCAAGGATCGATGACGCTGTAATCCGTATCCTTATCCAAGGTCAGGCCGGTAAAGATGCGGGCACCGGGAGCCGCTGCGGCCAGGGCCGGCAAGGTGACTTCAAAGGGGCTGCTATAAGAGCACATGTAGGGCACGATGAGTTTCCCCTGCAAATCTTTCCCTTCCAGGAACGACGGAATGGTCATGGGCGCCGTGAACCACCAGCAGGGATAGCCGAGGACGATGACGTCGTACTGCGACAGGTCGGGCTGCGTACCGGCCAATTTCGGGTGGACGTTTTCATCGACTTCCTGAGCCGATTCTTTGAGGACCGTCGAATAATCACGGGAATAATCGGGGTCGCGTTTGATTTCGTAGAGGTCGCCGCCGATTTTATCCTGTATCATATGAGCCACTTCGCCAGACCGGCCGCCCCAGGTGAAATACGCGATGAGGATGCGCTGGCCTTTATGGCTTCCCTTCGGTTCTTCCTGAATGGTCTTGATGGAAGCCGCTTCCTGTTTATGTTTACTTTCCAGTTCATCTTTGATGTCTTCCGACATGGGCTTGCCCGTCTGATTGGGCACGTAAACGCCGGACGCCTGCGCCGGTGCTGTATTTTCCGAAGTATTCTGTCCGGCCGTTCCCGCTTGGCCACAAGCCGTCAGCAGGAACATAGCGCTCCCTAATAAAACCATTTGCATCATCTTGGTGATTTTCATGAAAATTCCCCCTCTTCCTTACTGTGTGAAGCCCATCTGGTTCAGCCACTGCTGTGTCGTTTCTTCGGACTTATCCATGTCCTTGTGATGCAGGGCAAAGCCTTCATGAACCGAAGCGCCTGGTTCAGCCTGCTGGATGGTCTGGATGGTATCAGAGAAGCCGCTGCCACCGGATGTGACGATGGCGTAGACCTGTTTGCCTGACATATCCGCTTCCTTCAGGAACGACTGGACCGGTGCCGGCAAGGTACTCCACCAGTTCGGATAGACTAAGATGATGGTGTCGTAGCCGCTAAGGTCACCGACATGACTCTTCAAAGCCGGCAATTCCTGATTCTGAATTTCTTCCTTGCCCTGGTCGACGGTTTCGTCATAACTCGTCGGATAGGGCTTTTCCGTCAGGATGGAGAATAAATCGCCGCCGGTCTGATTGGCGATATAATCAGCAATGACGGTATTATTGCCGATGGCGACGCCGTCCTTGACTTTCAGACTGGCTGAAGTCATGACATCGTACTTATCCGAATGGATGGCCTTGGCATCGGTATTTTCGGGATACGTAAAGTAAGCGACGAGGATTTTATGAGGATTGCCCTGGGGATTATGGACTACCGACGTCGATACCGGTGAATTCGCCAGTTCTCCCTGGTTCTGGCTGCTGGACGGAGCAGTCCCATTCACGACATCATTGATACCACAGGCCGTCAATGATGCCGTCACCATCATAGCACAAGCAAAGGCTAACACTTTCTTTTTCATCACACATTCTCCTTTCCCATTCACAGGCCAGCTGATTCTTACATGACATCATGTCCTTGCTTACTTGTAGTATACGTTCAGCAACACGTTATGTAAAATACCTATTTTCCACCGGCTGGAAATGCCTTGGGAGCATGGCAAAAAAAGTCCTGCCGCATGCGCGACAGGACTTTTTTGAGTGGTTAGTAGCTAGTGGCTAGTGGTTAGCGGATGGTCTTAAATTTAAAACTATCTTCTACAAACTACAAACTCCGTACTACAAA
>CABMPA010000078.1 GCA_902388315.1 uncultured Megasphaera sp.
TCACTTTAGAGGGTGTAAACACTTAGGGACTGTCTAACCTTATGGGTACAGTATAGGCTTTAAATTAAAAAACATTCACTAAAAACTACAAACTGCAAACTTAGTACTCAAAAAAGAGCTATCGCCTAAGCGATAGCTCTTTTTTATGTACAACTCTTATTCAGCTGTTGTGTTGTTGACAACCTGTTTGCCTTTATAGTAGCCGCAAGTCGGGCATACATGATGAGGCATCATTGCTTCGTGGCACTGCGGGCATTCTACGTAGCCCGGTGCGGTCAATTTCCAGTTTGCGCGACGCATCTTCTGACGAGTCTGGGATAATCTGTTCTTCGGTACTGCCATGTTCTGCACCTCCTTAAATCACATGGTACGTTATTTCTAGCGCTTTTCTTTGGATCGTAATAATTGAGCCAGGACTTCGAGTCTCGGATCAATCTTGTCGGTAGGACAACTACAGGGTCCGTCGTTCAGGTTTGCACCGCACTGCGGACAGAGTCCTTTGCAGTCAGGCCGGCACAAAACCCTCATTGGCTCGCTGAGGATCAACGTTTCTCTAATTGTCTCCGTCAAATCGATGTATTCCCCATTGTAGGGCAATACGTCCTCGGGAAGCTCTGCTTCCGTACCATAGACTTCAGACAGTGTTTCATTCCGATCCACCGATACCGGTGACAGGCAGCGGCTGCAGGTGTACATGCCAGAGGTCTGTATGGTTCCCTGTACCACCATGTGGTTACCATCGAACCAATAGGCCCCGTCCACAACTACTGTGGCGTCCTTCCAGGGAAGGTCTTCCACTTCACCTAGCTCGGCAGCCGGACATTCAAAAGAAAAGGGAAAAGATTTTCCGGCTTCTTTTAGTGCTTCTTCGACTTGTAGTTTCATATTTCTACCTCGACTATACTATTATATCTATCTGTTTGGTCTTTGTCAATCATTTTTTCCGGTCTGGCCCAATGAATTCCCGCAACAGCGAATTAGGCGGCACGACAGACGAGTCGATGCTCCTGAAGGGCTTGAGGAATCGCAGGAGCCGGCGGGCTTCGGCGTAATGGACGCTGTCCTTGTCGATGGATTCCAGGAGCGGTTCGGCATAGGGCTTGAGAACGGCCAGTTCATAGGGCAGGGCCGTGTTGAATATCGTATCGGCATCTTCCTGATAGGGATAGATGTTCTTTTCTTCACCGCGGCGGACGTCGGCCCAGATGTCCATGGTCGCCATGGGACCGCGGTCGCGGAACTGCTGGTCCCGGACCATGCGGCGGATGATGCGTGTATCCGACGTGGAAATGCGGTTGTGGTCGTTGATGCGTATCTGCGTCAGGACGCCCAGGGAAATCTTGACCTTTTCATAACGCGGCAGCATGTAGGTCAGGGAATCGTTCAAGGCGTGAAGGCCTTCGACGACGATGGGCTGGCCTTTTTCCAGGACCGTCGGCTTTTCATCGAAATGGCGATGGCCTGTGACGAAATCGAAGCGGGCCAGGTGGACTTCCTTGCCCTGGTTGAGGTCGTCGATCTGCTGGTTGAAGAGCGGCACGTCGATGGCCCGCAGGGACTCGAAGTCGTAACTGCCGTCGGGATTCTTCGGCGTATCTTCGCGGTTATAGAAGTAATCGTCCAGGGAAATGCCGATGGGCCGCAAACCGTTGACGCGCAGCTGCGTCGTCAGGCGCTTGCAGAACGTCGTCTTGCCGGCGGACGACGGGCCGGCGATGAGGACGACCTTGATTTTCGGGCGGCGGCTGACGATATAATCAGCCAGCTGGCCCAGTTTCTTTTCCTGCAGGGCTTCGGCCATGTCGACCATATCCTGGATATTCCCTTCTTCGATATAATGGTTCAAGTCATAGACGTATTCGCAGCGGACGATGCGCCCCCATTCTTCGGCATCCAGGAAGAGGCGGGCCATCTTGGGGATTTCCTTGTATTCCGGCAATGCATTGGGATTGTCGACAGTCGGCGTTTCCAGGATGACGCCCGGCGCATAGGACCGCAGGTTGAAACAGGTCACATAGCCCATGCTGGGCAGGAGAGGCCCCATATAGTAATCGAAAGTCTGGCCGCACTGATAGGCCATGATATGGGTGACGTCGACGTGGCGCAAGAGTTCCGCTTCCCGCGTCATATGGCGGTTGCGGCACATTTCCATAGCCGTCTCCGAACTGGCGATGACCTGGGAAATGGGTTCATCCTGTTCGACGATTTCATGCATGCGCTTCTTGATGATATTTACGTCATGGACGGTGACAGTATGGCCGATTTCCAGTTCGCAATACAAGGCTTTGCGCAGGGCATGCTTGACCAGGACCTTGCCGTCGGGATAGAGGTCGCTGACGGCGCGGACCAGGAGGAAAATAGCGGTGCGGATGATACACTGGTTGCCTTCCATAGTATTGATGGGCAGCCAGTCTATATCGCCGTTCTGGTCGACCTTGGTCTGCAGGCCGACACATTCATTATTGTATAGGGCCGCTGCAATAGGCATGTCATCGTGCTGACAGTGCTGTTCACAGACCTGCTGCAGCGTCACCCCTTCCCTGACTTCATAGGAATTCCCTGATTTTACATCGTGTAAAGTAATCACAGGAATCACGCTCCTTTTCTTTCGATGATGACATATTCATTATACCATATTTCTGCAGCCGGCGGCAGATGAGCCAAAAGGCTGAACGCCTAACGCAGACTGTGGTATAATGAGGGAAACAGGATTTCGTATATAAGGAAGGATAGCCTATGAGAAAAAGAGTGCTTACCTTATGGGATGGCAAAGTCTTTCTGGCCCTGGTCGTCCTCGCAGGCTGCATCATGGCAGCTGTCGCCGCCTACCAGCACCTCTATATGAAGACGCCGGACTATGCCGTCTCCCAGGTCATCCGCGCCGTCCGCGACGGGGATATAGAAACGTTCAGCCGTCATGTCGATGAAGAGGCCCTGAGCGGCCAGTTCTTCGACGCCCTCGTATCCCATACGTCGGATAGTACGGATGAATCCTTTTTGTTGAATATCATCCGCTCCCCCTTGCGGTCTTCTTTCGTCGCCACAGCCGACTTGTACCTGGATGAGAGCCTGACCGGTGATACGGACAATGACGAATATCAAAAGACAACCGCCAGCCTGCAGCGCACCTTAAAGAGCGCCGGCCTTTCCATTCCCCTGGCAGGATGGCACCTCGACGGCGCCGACTGGAGCCATGGCAGCACGGTGAAGCTATACCTGTACAACGACCGCCTGGGGGCGACCGTTCCCTGTACGGTCACGCTGGAACAGACGCCGTCCCAGACCTGGAGGATCACGGGCCTGGCCGACCCGGAAGCCTTCCTCAACGACTTGCGCGATGTCATGAAGAAAGAATTGGCCGCCTACAATAAACCGGTCCAGCAAAAAATCGACGCGGTCATGACCGTCCGCGACATCTCTTCCAAAATCGTCACCGGCCAGGGCCGCACGTTCCTGCGCCTGAGCTATACGCCGGTCTTCCGCAAGGACCGCAACGCCATCAATACCGTCAAAGCCGTCTACACCCTGCGCCGTGACAGCGACAAAGCTGTCCTCTATACCTCCCCCCTGCGCCTGTCGACATCGGCTGAAAAACGTACCCATGAAAGCCAGTTCCTGCTCAATCCCCTCATCCCCTCACAGTATAGCCTGATCCGCTCGCAGGCCCTGGATGGTATGACCGGTGAACTCCACATCACTGCCATCACCCTCAAAGACGGCAGCGAATTTGCCCTGGCAGATGCCTTGCCGGAAAAGTAAAAGGAGCTGTCGCATTGCGACAGCTCCTTTTACGTTGATCGTAGGTCGTTCATCGTTTGTCGTATGGGATTAAAAATATAATTCCATTGCGATGAACGATGAACTACGAACGAAAAACTTTTAAGTTTAAGGGGCCTCGCATGATGGCAGAAGCCTTCGTGCGACAGTCCCATCTCCTCAAACATCATAACATCAAACTTCAAACATTTTAATTCCCGCCCGAACAGATTTCGATGATCTTCGGTTTGGAGTTTATGTCTTTCGACAGGGAACGGTCGAAGAGCTTGACGCCGACGGCTCCGATGAGGAAGCCGATGATGCCGCCGATGACCGCCGTCTGGACCGTATCAAAGCCCTGGGACAGGGCCAGGAAGTGACCGGCAAAGGCACCGGCTGCGCATACCAGGAGCGGCATGACGAAACAGATGAAAGCGCCGATGACGATGTTGACATCGCGGAATTCAAATTTGACGTGCTGGCCGACTTTGACGCCTAACGGATCGACAGCGGTGACGACGATGTTGTCCGCCCCATCACAAGCGCCGCAGGCAATACAGTCGGAATGACGGCCAACCTTGATTTCGGCCGTACCTTTTTCTTTTATAGAGATAATGGTACCTTCTTCAATTTTCATAGGAATCCCCTCTTTCTGAGCCTATTATAGCATGGCCTTCTCATTCAATCAATACTATTTTCGTGCAGTTTATAGTCTTTCGTCGTTCATCGTAAAAAAAGGCGCTGTCCCATGGAGACAGCGCCTTTTTTAGTGGTTAGCAGTTAGTGGCTAGTGGCTAGCAGATGGCTTTAAATTTAAATGTTTTGCTGAAAACTACAAACTCCGTACTACAAACTTTAAAGAGAAAGGAACCTTGCATGATGGCAGAATCCTTCGTGCGACAGCCCCTACGAATCATGAGCCACAAGCCACTAATCCCCAACCAATTCCTTCAGGAACTGGCGGAAGGGAGCGGCCAGGTCGGGACGGCGCAGGGCATATTCGACGTTGGCTTTCAAAAAGCCCAGTTTGTCGCCGACGTCGTAGCGCTTTCCTTCAAAGCAGTAGGCATAGACGGATTTGCGGCTGGCCATGGTCTGCAAGGCATCGGTGAGCTGGATTTCTCCGCCCTTTCCCGGCCGGGTATGGGCCAGGATGTCAAAGATATCCGGCGTGACGATATAGCGGCCCAGGACGGCCGTCCGGCTCGGTGCTTCTTCGACGGCCGGTTTTTCGACAACGCGGCTGACTTTGAGCAGCTCCTTCCCTTCGACGGGCGTCCCCTGGACGATGCCGTAAGAGGAAACTTTTTCCAGGGGCACTTCCTGGCAGCCTAAAATCGTCGCATCCAGGTCATTATACAAGTCGATCATCTGGCGCAGGGCCGGATTGGTTTCGTTGTAGACGACATCGTCGCCGAGGAGGATGGCAAAGGGTTCATCGGCAATGAAGGACTGGGCGCAGAGAATCGCGTCGCCCAGACCCCGCATGTGCTTCTGCCGGATATAGTGGATATTGATTTCGGAAATACTGCGGACCATGTTCAAAAGCCCCATCTTATGGCTTTCTTCCAGGTGCAGTTCCAGTCCCGGATTGGTATCGAAATGGTCTTCAATGGCCCGTTTGGCATGGCCGCTGATGATGAGGATTTCTTCGATGCCGCTCTGAAGGGCTTCTTCGACGATATACTGGATCGTCGGCTTATCGACGATGGGCAGCATTTCTTTCGGCGTCGCCTTCGTCGCCGGCAGGAAACGGGTGCCGAACCCTGCCGCCGGGATGACGGCTTTACGTATTTTCTTCACAACGATACTCCTTATTCAAACCAGCGGGACAAATCGAATTCTTCGCCAATGATTTCCTTGACGAAGCCCTGGGCCAAGTAGAGCCCCAGGAGCGACAGCGTCGATACGCGCAGCAGCGAGCTGTCCCAGATATCGCCCAGGTCGGCCAGGACCGGCGAAATGTCTTCCATGATATCCAGGGCTTCTTCGCCACTGAAGTTGGCCGGGCGCTTCTTGGCCAGGCGCAGGATATGGTCCTGCATGTTGCGGTCATTGATACCGGTCATGCGGAAGAAGCGTTTCGCCATGCTTTCATCGACCATGGCCAGCTTGACCAGGGGCGAATTGAAGGACGGGACGATGAATTCGTCGGGAATCCGCTTGCCCTTGAGGGCTTTGCGCAATTCTTCTTCCGTGAAACCGCGGTAGCGGAACAAGAGCGGATACGAATCGGACAGGATTTCGGCAAAATGCGTTTCCTTGGCTTCAAAAGCCGTGCAGTGCAGGTAATCAAGCTGCTGGTAATAGGGCCGTTCCGTCGGGAAACCGTCCAGGAAGGGATAGACGTATTTGTCGATGTAGCGGCAGAACGAAGCCTTGTCGACGTTATGGGAGTTGCGCGAATACAGGAACAGCAAAAGGATAGCCAGGATCTGGTAATGGCCCTGCGTCAAATAAGGCATGACCTTCAAGGCATCGATGGCGACCAGGTGGCGCGTCGAAATGGGCGAGCAGTGGACGATATCGTAAAAAGCCTGCAGGGCAATGGTGCCGACATAATCGTCGGGATGAGCGGCATAGGCTTTCTGGACGTTCTGCAAGGCTTCCTGGACGATGAGCGGAGCCAGGGCCTGCTGCCGTTCGGCGTCGGTCTGACAGCCGATCTGGTCAAAGGCAGCCGACGTGATGTATTCCGTCTGCTGCTGCAGGTCCGGCGAAACGACACCGTACTGGCGCAGGAAGTGGGCGACGCACTGACGGACGACAGGCGAATCGACAGTGCTTTCCGATTCCCATATGGATGCATAGTGCGGCGCATTGCCCAGCGACGGATTACGCGTATCGGTCCCGGACGTGTTGGAATCCCATGACGTCTGAGACGGTTTGACGACCGGTGCCGGTTTGACGACAGGCGTCGCCTTTTCCTGGGACTTGTGGGCCCGGATGGGCGGCATGACCATCGTTTCTTCCGGAACGGCCTTCTTCTTGGCCATCATGGCCGAATCGATGTGGATCGGTTCCATGCGCTGGGTCTGTTCCAGCTGCGAAGCGACGGCTTTCATGCCTTCGCTGACGACAGGGCCTTCCATGACCCGCGTCGCATCGGATACGGCCCGTTTCTTAGCAGCTGCCGCTGCATCGGCAACGGCTTTGGTTTCGACGGCAGCCTGGCCAGCGGCTTTTGCCGTTTCGGCCATGACGTCGCGGACGATGTGTTTGCGGTGCGTGTCTTTGGGCACTTCCGTTCCAGACGGTGCCGGTTCGGCGGAAGGAGCCGCCTTTTTCTTGGCAGCCGGAGCAGAACCGCCCTCTTTGGCAGCCAGGTCGGCCGAGACGATAGCGGCCATATCAGCCAGAGGCGGCTTGTCTTCTTCGGTCTGGGCTACTTCTTCCGCCCAGCGAGCCCGTTCTTCCCGGCGGGCATTGGCTTCTTTGGCAGCAGCGGCTTCGCGGCGGGCCTGTTCGCGCCGTTCCCGGTTGCGGGCCAGTTGCTGGTCCTGGGCTTCTTTTTCCTGTTCAGCCTGGCGCTGGCGGGCCAGTTTCGCTTCTTCTTCACGGGCCTTGTAAGCGGCAGCTTCTTCTTTATCAACCTTTTCCATGGCTTCCAGGATTTCATCACGGGACAGGACACGGGTCGCATCGAGGTCATCGGCATTGGGCCCCTTGCGGACCGGGGTTTCCGGAGCCTTCGGCGCTTCTTTATAAACGATTTTGCCATTGCGGCGGACAGCTTCGCCCTTGGTCGTGACAAAAGCCGTTTCTTCCGGGTGTTCCCGCCGTTCGCCCAGCGTCATTTTCGGGACTTTCGGCAAGGGGGCTGTTTCTTCGTCGTCCGCTTCCTTCGGTAGTTGTCTGGCATGCTTAACTGTTGCCGGGCTGCGGTGCTGGACCTTGCGCACCGGCTGCGGCTCGCTGTCGTAGCGCGTCTTCGTCTTCGTGTTCCCTTTCTTCTCCGTTTGGGGACTACTCTCGGAGTGTCCCCCGCCGGAATACATAATATAACAAATTACAAAAAAGACGATTGCTATGCCCGCTATGATAGCGTACGGCAAAAAGTTTGTCATGTCATCCTCTCCTCTATTTTATCAAACTTCTTTCCCCATTGTAGCATAAGATGACGTCATGAGCTACTCCCTATTGCCGATTAATTAACGCTTTCGTATAATAAAAGGGTAAACTGATTTTTTGTCCTTCAAAGGAGTCTTTTTATGAAAAAATATAAAGCCATCGTCTTCGATATGGACGGTACCGTCCTGGATACGCTGGACGAATTGACGAAAAGTCTGAACTACGTTTTTGCCTGCCACGGCCTGCCCGCCATGACACAGGAAGCCATCCGCCCCTGCCTGGGCTTCGGCTATGACGGCTTCATCGACAAGGCTGCCCCGGACGCACCGGAATCCCTGCGGCGGATGATGACAAAGGAATTCATCGCCTACTACAGCGCCCGCTGCCAGACGACGACCTTCCCCTATCCCGGCATCCCCCAGGTCCTGGGCCGGCTCAAAGTGGCCGGCTACCACATGGCCATCGTTTCCAATAAAGGCCAGGGCGCCGTATCCGAACTGCACGACGAATACTTCAAGGACTACGTCGACTTCTCCTTGGGCGAAACGCCGATGTACCGCAAGAAACCGGCACCGGACATGGTATGGGAAGCCTTGAAGCGCCTGGGCTGTGCCAAAGAAGACGCCATCTACGTCGGCGACTCGGAAGTCGATAAAGAAACAGCCGATAACGCCGGCCTCGACGTGGCCCTGGTCACCTGGGGCTTCCGCGACCGGGACCTCCTGGAATCCCTCCAGCCGACATACCTCATCGACACGCGGGAAGAACTGGGAGCACTCTTTGGGGTGTGAGGCTTCGTGGCTCGTGGCTCGTAGGGGCCGTCCCAAAGGGCGGCCCGCCTTGGGGCTAGTGGCTAGTGGCTAGTGGCTAGTGGCTAGTGGCTAGTAAAAAAGGGGCTGTAACATAATAACCCCATCAAAAAATGGACTCAGTTATCTGAGCCCA
>CABMPA010000079.1 GCA_902388315.1 uncultured Megasphaera sp.
ACATTCTGTTTTTCCATGTTTTTCCTCCGTTCTCGCTCTTTCGCAAGATACAAGTCGCAATACGATTAAAGACGCAAAAACACGGCCGGTCCGCGCCAGTATCCGCCCGTTTCCGGTACCAATCCGGCGCTTTAAAAGAACCTGCCTTATGTGTCACGCGTAGTATATCATACTTGAGGGGGTCTTGCCAATAGCAATTGGGAATATTGTGAATCTTTACACAAGCATAATGGAGGATAAAGGCCTTCGGCCGCAGTTGGCAGTTCGCAGGCCGCAGTTGGCAAAGAAACACTATCCAGAGAGCTCACCCTCTACAGTTCAACGGCTAGCCCATGACGCTGCCATTTGTTATAATAAAATCAACAAAGGATGTGATAGCCATGCTGCTGACTTCACTGTATATAACGATTGCCCTGTTCGTCTTCATGTTTTTCGTAAACATCGGTGTACAACTTGTAAAGCTCCTCTTCCGTTTGATTCATTATTTGATACATAGTTTATATATAAGAAATAAGGAGAACTGAACTTTCTTTCTATAACTAAATAGTAGTATACACATCTGAGACATTCTGATAAAATAAAGGCAAGAAAGGAGGTTGTCCATATGACTTCAAAACGTCAGCCAATTACCATTCAAATTGATGTTGATCAAATCAAAAAGAAATATGACGAACACACCTCCAAGTGTCGTAAAATAGCCAAGGAGGTAGAAAAATGGGGAAAGAAGACAAAGCCCAACTTGAGCTTTCTGAAAGCTCATCCTTAATTGACTTTTTATATGTAGATAAGGAACGTGTTGATTCATTGATTTCTCAGCTTAGAAACGGAACCCTCAGAAGCGTCACAAAAACAATCGGTACTTCTGAGGGCTCTTTTATGTCTGGCAAAGGAAATATTGAAGTGGTTTCCGGGAAAATTGGCTCAAAAAATAAAACTAAGGAAGAAGCCTCCGAAGAATATGACCCCTATCATAGCCAAATTATCGGCTTATTGAATGACTTGAGTATCTCCCCCTTGCAGTCATTGCCTTCTTTATGTTCTGGTAAACTGGTCTGTATACAGGCACCTATAAAAATCAGAGATTTGCGCTCTATAAAAAAGTTAATGCCTGTGTTGGAAAAAAACTCTAAATTTTTCCAACTTCCCAATAATCATAATATAAAAAATATCTTCAAGGCGATGACATCCATGATTGAAGCTATGGATGACTCTATCGAATTATCCATCAAATTTGACTCAACATTAATTAGTGGAACATTGCGTGAAGGCTGTTTATCTATCCAACAATCTGATTTAAACCGTACTTATGGCATCGACTTACCGGGCAAATGGTACATTCTCGGGATATTGGATTCTCAAGTCAAGAATAATTCTGAAAATATTATTTCTTCTCCCGGAACTATCGAGGACGCAATAGACGCCTGCACAACAGCGATTAATCAGTTATATTCTAATGCCCAATACGGAATCGTTCCCATTTTAATTTATCGTGAAATCAAATATTGAATCATCTTATTCAATCGGCTTCGTTTTACCTTATTGCGGGGTCAAAACGGGGTCAAACGTATCAAATGTATGGAGCCAATAAAAAAGGACAACCACCGCTCAAAGCGATAGTTGTCCTTTTGGTGCGAGTGGAGGGACTTGAACCCTCACGCCGTGAGGCGCCAGATCCTAAGTCTGGTGCGTCTGCCATTCCGCCACACTCGCAAGTACCTTTTTATTCTACCATGCTTCCCTCCTATTGGTCAAACAAAAAATATGGTATCATATTTCTATATATATCATAAAGGAGGATTGTTATGTTATTACAAAGGGAATCGAAATTTGAAGGGTCTGTACTCGGATTTATCGGCTATGGCCTCATCTTAGTCATCCTTACGATTTGTACGTTCGGCATCGCCTATCCTTGGGGCGAAGTCATGTTCCGCCGCTGGATCTGCCGCAATACGATCATCGACGGTCAGCGTCTCACTTTTGATGGAACAGGTCTGCAGCTCTTTGGCAGCTACATCAAATGGTGGTTCTTCACTATCATCACGCTGGGCATCTACGGCTTCTGGCTGTTCAACAAGATGACCGCCTGGCGGGTCAAACATACGCATTTCGCAGAATAAAAAAGAGGCTGTCGTACCTGCGGCAGCCTCTTTTTGAGTATTAAGTTTGCAGTTTGTAGCTTTTAGTGAAGGTTTTTAACTATAAAGCAAAAGGAACCTGCATGATGGCAGACGCCTTCGTGCGGAAACTCACACGACCTGGAACAGGTAGAATTTCAGGTAATTTGTTTCCGGGACGTTCCAGAGGATGGGATGGTCCGGTGACTGCTGGCGCCCTTCGATCTGGCGAAGGCGGACGCCGGCGTCTTTGGCCGCATCGTGGAGCATCTGGCGGAACAGGTCGTCGCGCATGAAGTGCGAGCACGAGCACGTAGCCAGATAGCCGCCGCGGGGCAGGAGTTTCATGGCTTTCAGGTTGATTTCCTTATAGCCCCGGATGGCGTTGCGGACGGTATGGCCCGACTTGGTGAAGGCCGGCGGGTCGAGGATGATAAAATCATAGTCATGGCATTTGTGGTCGGCCAGGTCGGTCAAGAGGTCGAAGACGTTGGCCTGTTTGGCCGTAACGATGTCTTCCAGTCCGTTGCGGCGGATATTTTCGCCGGTCATGTCGACGGCTTCCTGAGAAATGTCGACAGCCGTGACGCTGGCCGCCCCGCCTTTAGCCGCATTGAGGGCAAAGGCCCCGGTATGGGTGAAGCAGTCCAGGACGTGTTTGCCGGCGGCGATTTTGGCAACAGCCAGGCGGTTGTATTTCTGGTCCAGGAAAAAGCCCGTCTTTTGGCCATTTTCGACGTCTACGTCATAGAGGATGCCGTTTTCGTCGATCGTCGTCAAGACGCTGCCCGGCTGAGGCAGGAAGTCGGCCTGATACCAGCCTTTATACTCTTCCATGCCATCCAGTTTGCGGACTTTGACGTCGTTCCGTTCGTAAATGCCGCGGATCGCAACGCCCATGGCAGCCAGTTCGTCGACGAGGGCCTTGAAGATGACCGGCTTGACCTGGTCCATGCCATAGCACAGGGTCTGGGCAACGAGGACATCGTTGTAGCGGTCCACTGTCAGGCCCGGCATGTCATCGGCATCGCCAAAGATGAGGCGGCAGCAGGCGAAATCCTTAGCGCCCATGACGGTCTTGCGGTAGTCCAGGGCATATTTGACCCGGCGCTGCCAGAAGGCTTCGTCGAAGCGGTCATTGGCATTGCGCGATACGATGCGCACGCGGATCTTGGAAATATCGTTGGCAAAGCCCGTGCCGAGATAGCGGTCTTTGTCGCTGTAGACGTCGACGATGTCCCCGGTCTGGTACGTACCTTCGACACGGATCACTTCTTCGCCATACACCCAGGGATGGCCGCTGCGGGCAGCCCGTTCCCCCTTCTTGGTAATCGTTAATTTCGCATAAGGTCGGTTCATAGTACCCCCGTTTTATAAAATATAATGGCTCAGGTCGACGTTCTGGACGACATCATTCAGCTTGCTGGAAACGAATTCTTTATTGACGACGATGTGTTTTTCGTCGATATCCGGGGCTTCATAGGCCACGTCTTCGAGGATTTTTTCCAAGATCGTGTGCAGCCGGCGGGCGCCGATGTTTTCCGTTTCCAAGTTGACGCGATGAGCATATTCGGCAATGGCGTCGATGCCGTCGTCGGTGAATTCCAGGGTAACGCCGTCCGTTTCCAAGAGCGCTTTATACTGTTTGACCAGGGACTGGTTCGGTTCGGTCAGGATACGGCGGAAGTCGTCAACGGTCAGGGACTGGAGTTCGACGCGGATCGGGAAGCGGCCCTGCAGTTCCGGAATGAGGTCGCTCGGCTTGGATACGTGGAAGGCACCGGCAGCGATGAACAGGATGTGGTCCGTCTTGACCGGGCCGTACTTGGTGTTGACCGTAGCCCCTTCGACGATGGGCAGGATGTCGCGCTGTACGCCTTCGCGGGAGACGTCGGGACCGTTGGAACGGCCTTTTTCAGCGATCTTATCGAATTCGTCGATGAAGACGATGCCCGATTCTTCCGTCGCTTCGATGGCCTTGTCGACGATGATGTCCATGTCCAGGCATTTTTCCAATTCTTCTTCCTTGAAGATGTCCCGGGCCTTGGCGACGGTCATCTTCTTTTTCTTCTTCTTTTTCGGCATGATGCTGCCCAGCATTTCCTGGAAGTTATTAGTCAGTTCTTCCGTCGAATTGCCCGTCAGGATGCCCTGGAAACCCTGGTTCTGTTCGGCCACTTCGACTTCGATTTCCCGGTCGTCCATCTTATGGGCGCAAATGTCTTCAAACATCTTCTGCCGGCGGTCGGACTTCGGTTCTTCCAGCTGCTTCGGTTCTTCCGGCGTTTCGTCGTCGTCATCGTCACTGCTGAAGAAGACATCCATCGGATTCTTGACCTTTTCCTTGAGGGACTTCTTGGGCCAGAAGACCTGGAGGATGCGCTTGTTGGCTTCTTCTTCGGCCTTTTCTTCATAGCGCTGGCTTTCCTGTTCCTGGACCATGCGGATGGCGTTGGCTACGAGGTCGCGTATCATCTGTTCGACGTCGCGGCCGACATAACCGACTTCGGTGTATTTCGTCGCTTCGACTTTGATGAAGGGAGCGCCGACGAGTTTGGCCAGGCGGCGGGCGATTTCCGTCTTGCCGACGCCGGTCGGCCCGATGAGCAGGATATTCTTGGGGATGATTTCATCCTGCATGTCTTCACTCAGGCGTTTGCGGCGCCAGCGGTTGCGCAGGGCGATGGAGACGGATTTCTTGGCTTCGCTCTGTCCGACGATGTATTTATTCAATTCCGCCACGATTTGCTTTGGCGTCAATTCTGTTTTTTCCATGGAAATACCTCTTTCTTAAATTTCTTCGACAATAACGTTGTGGTTGGTATAGACACAGATATCGGCTGCGATGTGCAGGGATTTTTCAGCGATTTCCCGGGCCGACAGGTCCGTGTTCTGCATCAAGGCCCGTGCCGAAGCCAGGGCATAGTTGCCACCGGAGCCGATGGCCAGGACGCCGTCGTCCGGTTCGATGACTTCGCCGTTGCCAGAAATGAGCAGGATGCGCTGGCTGTCAGCCACCAGGAGCAGGGCTTCCAGTTTGTGGAGAATCTTATCGGACCGCCAGTCCTTGGCCAGTTCGACGGCACTGCGGACGAGGTTGCCATTGTGTTCGTTCAATTTTTCTTCAAAGTGGTCAAATAAGGTGAAGGCATCGGCAACGGAGCCGGCAAAGCCGCTGATGATCTTGCCGTGATAGAGGCGGCGGACTTTCTGGGCCGTCCCCTTCATGATGACGGCATTGCCCATCGTGACCTGGCCGTCGCCGGCGATGGCCGTTTTGCCGTCGCGCTGGACAGCGCAGATCGTAGTAGCGTGGAATTCAGTAGACATTAATTCAGACATGGGTAATCCCCCTTCATTTGTTCAATTTCATCGAGTGCCCGCTGTGCCAAAAGGGCGTTCTTTTCTTTTTTCTTCATGCGTTTCTTGATGCCCAGCGGTTCCATGAGGCCGAAATTGATGTTCATCGGCTGGAAATGGTCGTTCGGGCCGCTGGAAATATACTGGCTCAGGCCGCCCATGGCCGTGCGCTTGGAAAAGGTCAGGCCGTCTTCCCCTTGCAGGAGGCGGACCGCATTGACACCGGCCAAAAGGCCCATGGCAGCCGATTCCAGGTAACCTTCGACGCCGGTCAGCTGGCCGGCAAAAAGCAGGTTCGGCTGTTTGCGCAGCTGCAGCGTCGGCAGGAGCAGTTCCGGCGAATTGATATAGGAATTGCGGTGCATGACACCATAGCGGACGAATTCGGCGTGTTCCAGGCCGGGAATCATGGAAAAGACCCGCTTCTGTTCGGGGAACTTGAGATGGGTCTGGAAGCCGACGATATTGTACAGCGTGGCGCTGCCATTGTCCTGGCGGAGCTGGACGACGGCATAGGGCAGTTCGCCCGTACCGGGCAGTTCCAGGCCGACGGGCTTCATGGGGCCGTAGCGCATGGTATCGATGCCGCGGCCGGCCATGACTTCGATGGGCATGCAGCCTTCAAAGACGCTGTCGTCCTTTTCAAAGTCGTGGAGTTCGGCACATTCAGCCGTCGTCAGGGCCTGCCAGAAAGCTTCGTATTCTTCTTTAGTAAAGGGGCAGTTGAGATAGTCTGCCCCACCCTTGCCGTAGCGGGCAGCGCGGTAGACTTTGGTCATATCCAGGGAGTCGACGGCGACGATAGGCGCTGCGGCGTCGTGGAAATGGAAGTAATCTTCCCCCGTCAGGCGGCGGATGGTATCGGCCAGGGCATCACTGGTCAGCGGACCGCTGGCGACGATGCAGATCTGGTCGTCCGGCAGTTCCGTCACTTCTTCATGGCGGATGGTGACCAGAGGATGATTCTTGAGTTTTTCCGTCACGTACTGACTGAAGGGGATGCGGTCGACGGCCAGGGCGCCGCCAGCCGGGACGCGGTGCGTATCGGCGGCATCCATGATGAGCGAGCCGAGACGGCGCATTTCTTCTTTCAAGAGGCCGACGGCGTTTTCAATATTAGCTGCCCGCAGGGAGTTGCTGCAGACGAGTTCTGCGAAATATTCCGTGTGATGAGCCGGCGACGATTTGACCGGCCGCATTTCAACGAGTTCTACCGGGACGCCGCGGCGGACGAGCTGCCAGGCAGCTTCCGATCCAGCCAGGCCGGCCCCGATGATTAAGACACTATTCTTCATGTACTACCTCACCTTTTTTATGGTTTTCACACTCTGCATTGCTGCAGAAAAGCTTATCAGGCCCTTTTTTATAATGTTTGACGATCATAATGCTGCCGCACAAGGGGCATTTCTTGTCGACAGGCTGATTCCAGAGGACGAAGTCACATTCCGGGTACTGGCTGCAGCCGTAGAAGACGCGGCCCCGCTTGGACTTGCGCTTGATGAGCGTCCCCTTGCCGCACTTGGGACAGGTAATGCCCAAATCTTCGACGATGGCCTTGGTATTGCGACATTCCGGGAAATTGGAGCAGGCCAGGAATTTGCCGAAGCGGCCGAATTTATAGACCATGGGTGCGCCGCAGAGTTCGCAGACCTGGCCCGAATCCTGGCCGGAAATGGTAACTTTTTCCATCTTTTCTTCGGCTTCGTCCATTTCCGGCTTAAAGACGTCATAGAATTCCTGGAGGACATGGTGGTATGTGTCCTTGCCCTGTTCGATGGCGTCCAGTTCTTCTTCCATGTGGGCCGTAAAGCCGACGTTGATGATCTGGGCAAAATATTTTTTCAATAAATCGACGATGATGACGCCCAGTTCCGTCGGGACGAACTGTTTATCCTTCTTTTCGACGTAGTTGCGGTTCTGGATGGTATCCATGATGGGCGCATACGTACTCGGCCGGCCGATACCCTTTTCTTCCAGCGTCTTAATCAGGCTGGCTTCGGTATAGCGGGCCGGCGGCTGAGTGAAATGCTGCTGCGGCGTGACGGCCTGGTTGTGGACGACCGTATCGGCTGAAATATGGGGCAGTTCGGCCAGGGTCTTGTCCTTCTTGGCGTCTTCATAGAGTTCCGTAAAGCCCTTGAACAGGACTTTGTAGCCTGCAGCCCGCAGTTCGTAGCGGCCGCTGGCGATGATGATGGCCATGTGTTCCGTTTCGACTGATTCCATCTGGCTGGCCAGGAAGCGGTTCCAGATGAGGGTATACAGGCGCAGCTGGTCGCGGGACAGGAATTCCGATACCTTGTACGGTGTCAGTTCCAGTGACGTCGGACGGATGGCTTCGTGTGCATCCTGGCTGGTCTGTTTCGTCTTATAGACACGGGGCTTGTCGGGGATGTATTCTTCGCCGTAGTTGGACGTAATGAATTCCCGTGCGGCCTGGACCATGTCGTCGTTGATGCGGACCGAGTCGGTACGCATGTAGGTGATGAGGCCGACGTGGCCCTGGTCGCCCATATCGAGGCCTTCATAGAGCTGCTGGGCCAGCATCATCGTCTTCTTGGCGCCGAAATTGAGTTTGCTGACACATTCCTGCTGCATCGTCGATGTCGTGAACGGCGGCTGGGGCTGGCGTTTGCGCTTGCGCTTTTCGACTTTCGTAATCATATCGGGGTCGCAGTCTTCGCCGCGGCTTTCCCAGGTCAAATCGTGGGCAATGGCTTCGGCCGCTTCCTTCGTCGGGATTTCCGCCTTCTTGCCGTCAATCTTGGTCAGTTCCGTCGGCAGCGTCAGGCCGTCTTCTGTCGTATAGGTCCCGCTGACGGTCCAGTATTCTTCCGGCACGAAAGCCTTGATAGCTTCTTCCCGTTCACAAATCAGGCGGACGGCGACGGACTGGACGCGGCCGGCGCTGAGGCCCTTGCAGACTTTCTTCCACAAGAGGGGGCTCAATTTATAGCCGACGATGCGGTCCAGGACGCGGCGGGCCTGCTGGGCATCGACTTTCTTTAAATCAATCGGTTCCGGGTCCTTGATGGCCTCAAGGATGGCTTTCTTGGTAATTTCGTGGAACATGATGCGGCATTTGTCGTGCGGGTCGATTTCCAGCAAATGGGCCAGGTGCCAGGAAATGGCCTCCCCTTCGCGGTCCGGGTCAGTTGCCAGATAGACTTGTTTCGAGCGGATGTATTCATTCTGCAAGTCTTCAATGAGTTTGCGCTTATCCCACATGTTGGTATACGTCGGCACGAAGCCTTCTT
>CABMPA010000080.1 GCA_902388315.1 uncultured Megasphaera sp.
CGATGTGTCGCGGCAGGTCCTTCATTCCCTGCCAGGGGAAAATATTTGTTATCTTAGTGATACCAGTATTGGCGACCTCTGTCAGATTCCCGGTATCGGGACGGACAAGGCCGTCACCGTCTGTGCGGCTGTCGAGCTGGGACGGCGTATTTCTCGGCAGCACGTCAAGGAAGCGGCGCCCGATTTCAGTACGCCCCAGGCCATTGCCGGCTATGTCATGGAAGACTTGCGCTTTTTGCCGCAGGAGCAGTTCGGCGCCGTCTATTTGTCGACGAAGAACCAGCTCATCGCCTACCGGACGCTGACTATCGGTACGATTAATGCCAGCCTGGCCAAGTCGCGGGAAGTCTTCCGGTATGCTCTGCGCTACAATGCGGCGGCTGTCGTCCTGGTCCACAACCACCCGTCGGGCAATCCCGAACCGAGTCACGAAGACATCGTCGTGACCCAGCGCATTGCCGACGCCGGCCAGATTATGGAAATTCCCGTCCTCGACCATATCATCATCGGTGATGGGACCTTCGTCAGTCTTTGCGAGCGCGGTTATGTGTAAAGACAAATGTATCAAGACAAATGACAGGGTTTCATGCTATAATGGATGTAAAATACCGTCCGTCTGCAAAAGTGAATTTGCAGTGCGGTCTCTGAGGTGAGCCTTATGATTCTTTACTTTTCAGGAACGGGAAATTCATTATATGTAGCAAAAAAACTGGCCGAACTGACTGGTGATACGGCCGTGCCGATTTCGGCAATCCACGAACGGTGCCAGCGTATCCAGGATCGCATCATCGGCTTCGTCTTTCCCGTCTATTTCGGGGATCTCCCCGAACCTGTACAGGATTTCGTCAGACAAGTCCGTTTCCAGAAATCGACGTATTTTTATGGCGTTGCCACCTGTGGCAGTACCGCCGGCCGGGCGCTCAAGACCATGGACCGGATTTTACAGCGCCAGCATTGTTCCCTGTCATATGGCATCGTTTTGCCGATGATTGCCAACAGTACCATCGCATCGCGCCGCCATATCCACTACGACACGAACCGCCTGGATCATGCCGATGAGCTGATTGCTGCCGCAGCAGACAAGATCCGCGGGCAGATCCGGGATACTGGAGCCATCCGTTCGTCCGCATCGGCCTGGCTCATGAATCTGGGGCTGGTACGCCGGGCTGGCGAACGCTGGCTGACGCCGTCCGTCGACGGAAACCGTTGCATTGCCTGCGGCCTCTGTGCCCGCATTTGTCCGGTGAGCAATATCATCTGCACGGCTGAAAGAGCGGTCATCGGCTCTCATTGCAGCTATTGCCTGGCCTGTGTCCACTGGTGTCCCCGGCAGGCCGTCACCGTCCATGGTAAACAGGTCCTCTCTGAAGACCAGTACCACCATCCCGACGTCACGGCTGAAGACATGACGCGGAGATAAGAGCAAAAGGGGGTGTCGCACGAAGGTTTCTGCCATCATGCGAAGTCCCTTTTGCTTTATAGTTTGTAGTACAGAGTTTGTAGTTTGCAGAGAAAACCTTCAAATTTAAAGCCATCCGCTAACAACTAACTGCTAGCCACTAACAACTTTAAAGGGCTTGTCGTCGTGCGACAAGCCCTTTTTTACCGGGCCCCTTACTTCCAGACGAGGAGCAGGGAAGCACCGAATTCTTTTTTGAATTGTTTGCTCAGCTGTTTCATTTCATAATCAGCGGCATTATAGGTCGAACCCGGTGTCGTCGTGAGAATCATGACGGCGACATTTTCGGCCAGGGTGACTTCGGCGTGGGTGACGATTTGTTCATACGTCAGGTCGGAGGCTTCGGCCAGGGCCAGGATGGTCGAGAGCTTGCGGATCATGATCCAGTCTTCGGCAGAGGCCATGTTGGCATAGCGGTAGGCCCGGATTATCTTGCGGCTGATGCCGTGATGGAAGCCGGCGATGAAACCCGTGATGATTTGTTCGATCTGAGTCAGCCCGTAGAGCGGAGCATGGGCGATCATGAAGGCCGAATGGCGGGCATGGTCGTAGAAGTTGACAATCTTGCCGACGTCGTGCATGCGGGCGGCAGTCTGCAACAGGAGTCGTTCCCGCGGGCCGTAGCCGTGGAGCGGCTGGAGCTGGTCAAAGAGCTGCGTGGCAATGCGCGTGACCTGGTCGTAGTGGGCCTGGTTGATGATGACACCGCTCAGCGTACCGAGGAAGTTCTTGACGCTGAAATCGAGGATGTCGTCGAAGCGAGGCGAGGGAAGCTGGCAGTACGAAGCGTAGTATTCATAGAATAAGCCTTCGCGGAGGCCACAGCCGCTGACGACCATTTCCGGGCTGCCGGTCATATCGAAGATGGTCTTGATGACGGCGGCACCGGCGACGATGAGATCCGAACGTTCGCTGGACAAGCCGGGGATTTTCTTGCGGTTGGCGCTGGTCCGCGTCGTGATTTCATGGTACAGGTTTTCAAAATGGTCCAAAGGCATGATGTAGTTGTGGAGCTTCGATAATTCATAATTCGTCGTCCGCTGGTCCATTTTTGCGAAATTACGGGCTGTGCCGCCGATGCCGACAATGGGCAGGTGGATGTCCTGAATCCAGGAAACGGCGGCCATTTTTTTGCGGACGAACTTCATCAGGCTGTCAATGGCGTCGGCATCGGGATTGCCCTGGGTGCCGAATTTTTCTGTCAGCGTGACGGCACCGATGGGGACCGACAGGGAATGGACGGCTTCGCCATTGCGGACCAGGGTCATTTCGACGCTGGCGCCGCCCAGGTCGAAGATGAGGAAATCTTTCATGGCGATGGTGTTGATGACACCGAGATAGCCCAGGTACGCTTCGCGTTCGCCGCTGATGACATTCATGGTGATACCCGTTTCCGTATTGATGCGCTGCAAGAAGGCTTCGCCGTTGCTGGCATTACGGACGGCTGCTGTTGCGACGGCCCGGCACTCACGGATGTCCATGACTTCCATGATATGTTTATAGACGTGGAGGCAGGTCAGGGCCCGCTGCATCCCTTCTTCACTGATGACGCCGGTCTGGCTCAGGCCATGACCCAGACGGATGGCTTCTTTTTCCTGGTAGAGCAGGGAGTAAGACTGGTTGTCGGCAATCTGCATGACGACAAAGCGGATGGAGTTAGAGCCCATGTCGATGATGGCTAATTTTTCCATGGTATACCTCATTTCTGCGGATGCTTGTCAAGTTTATCGTTTACCTATTCATTATACTACAGAATAAGGCGGTATGCCGAAAATTTTTACAAAAAATATACATACATACGGTGACTTTCATGTATAATAAGAGGAGTATCAGCTAGACAGCAACTATACCGTCAAGAAAAGTGGGGAGAGTAATGGAAAAACAAACCCGGAATGTTTTCGGCATCATCCATATCGGGACGGTCAACATGACTTTGAAGGTCATTGCTTACTCGTCCTTGGACGACATGGAAATCATCGAAAATGTATCCCGAGAAGTAAAATATGGGGAAACGGTATTCCAGCGCCATCATGTCAGTTTTCAGTCTCTGAATGAAATTTGTCAGGTCCTGCTGGGGTTCCGCCAGCTCCTTCGCGATTATGATGTCAAGGACGTCCGCGTCTTATCGACGACGGCGATTTGTGAAGCCGATAATTTGATCAGTGTCCTCGACCAGATTCATATCCGCACGGGTTTCGATGTCGAAGTCATCCATATGACCAAGGAAATTTATTACAAGTTCTTTGGCCTTTATTATAATGTATTGAAGGGCCAGTTTAATTTTGCCGATAAGGCCGTCATGCTCCTGGATATCACATCCGGCGGCGTCGGCCTGACCTGCTGGAAGTCGGACCGCCTCTTGTTCCAGCAGAATATCCATATCGGTTCCCTGCGCATCCTGGAAAATTTCACGGAAAAACAGCGCGATGAGCTGACCTTTCCGACGGCTGTGCGCGAATATATTTACGGCACCCTCTATCCGCTCTGGAAGGGCGTCCAGCAGTATGACATCAAGTATATCGTCCTGTCCGGCCGCGGGGCCAACCTGGTGTCACGCCTTATGGGCAAGACGAGTGAGAACGGCCTGTTCCTGATTACGCCAGAGGAATTGCGCCAGTTCGTCTATTCCTTCAAGGGCGTCACGCCGTTCAAGCTCATGCAGCGCTTCGGCCTGTCCCAGAACCTGGCCAACGTCATCATGCCGACGATCCTCTTGTATTATGAATTGCTGCGCATCGTCGACATCGACATGCTGGTCGTCATGCCGACGACCTTCACCGAAGGCTATACCATGCACTATGTAGCCGACAAGACTCACAATGACTATATGGCCCATCTCCAGGGACTGCTCCTGGACATGATGCGCCGCATGGCCAAGAAGTATTTGTCCGATTCTGTCCATTCGGCCCGCATCGAAGACTATTGCAATGTCCTTTTCCAGGCGCTGTACCAGTTCATCGGCCTCGATTATAGTTATAATTATCTGCTCCGCCTGGCCGCCATCTTCCACGAAACAGGGAAATTCATCAATATCCGCAAGCACAATCTCTGTACGTACAACCTCATCATGGAAACGGATCTCTTCGGCCTGGCTGACGATGAAAAGGAAATCCTGGCAGCCGTCCTCTATTATGCTTTTGAAGGCACCTTGCAGGAAGCCTCGCCGGTCTACCACGCCCTGACACCACGGCAAAAGGTCATTACGGCTAAGTTGACGGCGATTTTCCGCCTGGCCGATTCGCTGGATAAGAGCCATTTGGGGAAAATCAGCGCTATCCGGGCTGAACTCAAAGAAGACGAACTCATCGTCTCCTACACGGCAGATGCCGATATTTCCCTGGAACGCTGGACGTATCTGAAAATGGCCGTCGACTTTGCCGAAGTCTTTGGTATTTCGACAGAATTAGTGAAAGGATAAGATAATCATGGCAGATTTTACGGATGCTCAATATTTTTTAAATCGTGAATGTACATGGGTCAAATTCAATGAACGGGTCCTGCGCGAAGCCATCGTGCCGTCCAATCCGCTGCTGGAACAGCTGAACTTCATCGCCATTGCCGCATCGAATTTGGATGAATTCTTCATGATCCGCGTTGCCGGCGTCAAGCACCTCGTCGAAAGCGGCGTCAAGCACATCGATATCGCCGGCATGACGCCGCAGGAACAGTTCGATGCCATCCAGAAAATGGTCCATAAACTCGTCGATGACCAGTATCGGTATTATGGTGACATCCAGCAGAAACTGCAAGAACACGGGTTGCACTTCATCGGTGTCGATGCCCTCGACGACGATCAGCGGCTGTGGCTGGAAAGCTTTTTTGAACGGGAAATCTATCCGGTTGTCACGCCCATGGCCGTCGATTCCAGCCATCCTTTCCCGTTCCTGGCCAGCCTGAACCTGAACCTGGCCGTTCTCCTGCGCCGCAAG
Organism: uncultured Megasphaera sp.; assembly: GCA_902388315.1. Lineage (GTDB taxonomy): Bacteria > Bacillota > Negativicutes > Veillonellales > Megasphaeraceae > Megasphaera. The sequence continues at coordinate 5,389 of CABMPA010000080.1, forward strand.
CAGGGGGACCGTTCCGTCAAGACGGCCATCCTGCCGGTTCCGACGTCTGTCATCGACCGCATCATCAAGGTCCCGGACAGCGTTTCGCCGACGGGAAAGCAGCATGACGGCCAGCAGTTCCTCTTCCTGGAAGACGTCATCGCTGCCTATGCGGAACGCTTTTTCCTGGGCTGCGATATCCTGGAAGTCGAACCGTTCCGCATTACCCGCGACGCCGACCTGGATATCGACGACGATGCCGAAGACCTGTTGATGGAAGTCGAAAAGAGTCTGAAGAAGCGTCGGAAAGGGGCGGCGGTCCGGCTGGAACTGGCTGCTTCGTCGTCGCGCATGATCCGCGATTTCCTGCGCGATGAGCTGCAGCTCGAAGAACGGGACATCTATTCGATTCCAGGCCCCCTGGACTGCAAGGTCTTTTTCTCCTTCGTCGGTATCGACGGGTACGACGACCTGCGCTATCCGCCGGTAACGCCGCAGCCATCGTCGGAACTGGCTTCCATCGACGCGCCTGATTTCTGGTCAGCTATTGCCGAACGGGACGTCATGGTCCATCATCCCTATGAAACCTTTGAAACGGTAGAACACTTCATCCAGCTGGCTGCGGCGGACCCCGATGTCCTGGCCATCAAGCAGACGCTGTACCGTGTCAGCAGCAAGTCGCCTATCATCGCGGCCCTGGCCCAGGCGGCAGAAAATGGCAAACAGGTCACGGTCCTCATGGAAGTCAAGGCCCGTTTTGATGAAGAAAATAATATCCACATGGCCCGCAAGCTGGAAAAAGCCGGCTGCCATGTCATTTACGGCATCATGGGCCTCAAGACCCATTCCAAAATCACCCTCGTCGTCCGCCGCGAAGAAGATGGCATCCGCCGCTATGTCCACCTGGCAACGGGCAACTATAATGGCAAGACGGCCCGCATCTATACGGACGTCGGCATCCTGACGGCCAATACCCTCATCGGCGTCGACGCATCGGCCTTCTTCAATCTCCTGTCCGGGTATTCCGATCCGCCGCAGTGGAATAAATTGGCTGTTGCGCCGCTCAATCTGCGGGAAACGATTTACCGGGAAATCGACCAGGAAATCGCCCAGGCTAAGGCCGGCAAAAAAGCCGTCATCGTCGCCAAGATGAATTCCCTCCTCGATAAATACGTCATCGCCAAGCTCTACGAAGCGTCGGCAGCCGGCGTCAAGATCCGCCTCATCGTCCGCGGCATCTGTGTACTCCGTCCCGGCCTGCCCGGTATCAGTGATAACATCGAAGTCCACAGTATCGTCGGCCGTTTCCTGGAACACAGCCGCCTGTTCTATTTCTATAACGGCGGCAGGGAAGACGTCTTCATTTCTTCGGCCGACTGGATGCCGCGCAACCTCAATGAACGCGTCGAACTGATGACGCCTGTCGAGTTTCCGCCTCATAAAGAACGGATTAAACGCATCCTGAAAATATATTTCGACGATAATGTCAAGGCCTACGCCATGAACCGTGACGGTTCGTACCGCTACCTGGCAGACGAACGACAGGGGAAACCTGTCAATGCCCAGGATACATGCCAGCGCCAGGCAGAACGGCTGGCATCAGAACGGAAGAAGGCAGCCCGCCAGTTCCGCAAGGTCGTCCTGCGTCCGTGTCCCGCTGAAGAAGACAAGTAAATTGACAAGCCTGCCGGTCTTTGCTAAAATGAAAAGAAAAACTTCAGGAGGCATGGCATGGACTGGAAACGATTCAGCATGGCTGGATTCAAGAATAAACGACCGATTACACGCATGTATGCGACGATGATTGCCTTGTTGGTCATCGTCTCTTTGACGGGTTTCATCGACCGGGGGAAATCCGTGACCCTCGTCGCTGACGGCACGACCCGCCAAGTATATACTCACGCTGTCAATGAACAGGCCTTGATGCGGGAAAACAATATCGACATGGGCGATTACGATGAAATCGACGTGTCGACGCAGAAACTCACTGACGGCAGCTATGTCAAGGTGCGCCGGGCCATTCCGGTTACCCTGGAATACCGGGGGCAGAAGCAGCAGGTCTATACGGCCAGGCACAATTCCCAGGAAGTAGCCGAACAGTACGGTTACAACAAAGAGAAGTACCGCCCGTATGGCGACGTCCAGAAACCGCTCCAGGCTGGGGAACATATCGTCATCGGCCACGTATCGCGCAAGACGATTACGGAAGATGAAGTCGTCCCGTATGCCATCGAAAGCATCCCCGACGAAACGCTGGGCCAGGGCGAAGAAAAAATCGTCCAGGAAGGGCAGAATGGCCGCAAACGGGTCAAGCTGAACATCGTCAGCGTCGACGGACAAGTCGCTGACAAGGAAACGCTTTCGACAGAGCTCATCTCGGAAATGCAGCCCCTGGTCCGCAAGGTCGGCACTAAGGAAACGGTTGAAATCAATACCAGTACAGGCGATGTGTCCCATTACCAGAAAATCATCACCATGGAAGCGACGGCCTATCTGCCGACCGACGGTGACGGCCAGTGCATCACCCGCATGGGGACGCGGGCCCGTTACGGCGTCGTCGCCGTCGACCCCAACGTCATCCCGCTGGGCTCGACAGTCTTCATCCCCGGCTATGGCGTAGCCCGGGCCGAAGATACAGGCGGGGCCATCCTCGGCAACCGCATCGACCTCTGCATGGAAGACTCCGATGCCTGCATGAACTTCGGCCGCCGCACCGTACCCGTCTATGTACTCAATTAATGTTTGATTGAACTAGAAACTGCAAACTTACAACTCAAAGCAAGGGCAGGCATTTGAAAAAATGCTTGCCCTTGCTTGTCATATATGATATAATATCAAAGGTTTGAATACCAAGACCTAAATACACACGCTTGGCGAGCTCAGCACTGTGCCTGTCCCATCGGGGGAGGGTGAAGATGAGCGATGACCGGGCGGAGGAAAAAACAGGAGGAATCACAATTATGGCAGTAGTATCTATGAAACAATTATTGGAAGCCGGCGTTCATTTCGGTCATCAGACCCGCCGTTGGAACCCGAAGATGGCTCGTTTCATCTTCACCGAACGTAACGGTATCTACATCATCGACTTGCAGAAAACCGTTAAGAAAATGGACGAAGCTTATAATTTTGTCCGTGACCTGGCTGCTGAAGGCGGCAAAGTCCTCTTCGTAGGCACGAAAAAACAGGCTCAGGAATCCATTAAAAATGAAGCAGAACGTTGCAACCAGTATTTCGTCAACGAACGCTGGCTCGGCGGTATGCTCACCAACTTCCAGACGATTGAAAAACGCGTAAAACGCTTGAAGACTTTGGAAAAACAGGCTGAAGACGGCACGTTC
>CABMPA010000081.1 GCA_902388315.1 uncultured Megasphaera sp.
CTGCTAACCACTTAAAAGGACTTGTCGTCGTACGACAGGTCCTTTTTTCATTACCACACGAAAGGAAGGTCGTTATGACACAGTTTATTACGCCGGTGGAAGCGGCGCGTCTCGTCGGCGATGATATGACCCTGGCTGTCAGCGGTCATGCCGGCTTTGGGACTCCAGACGGGCTGTTCAAGGCCCTCCACGACCGCTATGGTGAAGAAGGTCATCCCCGCAATGTGACCTTGGTCAAGATTGCCGGTACTGGTGACGGCGGCCAGCGCGGCGGCGACCGCCTGGCAGCCGACGGCCTCATCGGTACGATTATTACCAGCCATTTCGGGATGGAAAAGAAGCTGGCCGATAAGGTCGCGGCCAATCAGTGTCTGGCCTATACCGTTCCGGCCGGGACCATACTGGCCCTGTATCGGGCTATCGCTGCCGGTCACAAGGGTGTCTGGACCGATATTGGCCTGAACACTCTGGCCGACCCGCGCCTGGACGGCAGCAAGGCCAATGAGAAGACCGTCCGCGAAGGGAAGGATATTGTCCGCCTGGTCTCGTTCAATGGTGACGACTATCTCTATTATCCAACCTTTCCCATCCAGGTCTGCTTCATCCGCGGCTCCCTGGCCGATGAAGACGGCAACGTTTCCCTCCAGCGCGAAGCCATGATCGGCGAACAGCTGGAAGTGGCCGAAGCGACGCACAATTCCGGCGGTATCGTCGTCGTCCAGGTCGAAGACGTCGTGCCCCGGGGCAGCCTTGATTCGCGCCTCGTAAAAATCCACCATTTCCTCGTCGACTACGTCGTCGTGCCGCGGCCGAAGTACCATGTCCAGAGTTTTTCGACCCACGGCTACCGGCCGGAACTGAGCGGGGAAGGTCGCAAGTCCATCCAGTCCCTGCCGCCGCATCCCCTGGACAACCGCAAGATCTGTGCCCGTCGGGCGGCGATGGAACTGAAAAAGGGCGATGTCATGAACCTGGGCATCGGTATTCCGGAAATCATCGGATCCATCGCGGCCGAAGAAGGCTTCGGGCCGAGCCTGACCTTGGCGGCCGATTCGGGCATCATCGGCGGCATCCCCTTGTCGGGCCTCGATATGGGGGCCGCTGTCAATGCCGAAGCGGAATTGAAGATGGCCGACATGTTCGACATCTGCCACGGCGGCGGCCTCGACCTCTGTGCCCTGGGCCTGGCGGAAATCGACGCCATGGGCAATGTCAACGTCTCGAAATTCAATGGACGAGTCACCGGGCCAGGGGGCTTCATCGACTTGGCCCAGCATACGAAAAAGCTCATCCTCATGGGGACCTTTACGGCCGGCGGCCTGCGCGAGCACTGTGAAGACGGGAAGCTGGTCATCGACCGCGAAGGGAAGTATCAGAAGTTCAAGGCGAATATCGAACAGGTTACCTTTTCCGGCGACTATGCCGCAGCCCACGGCCAGCACGTCCTGGTCGTCACGGAACGGGCCGTCTTCCGTCTGACGCCGCAGGGACTCATGCTGACGGAAATCGCCCCGGGCGTAGACCTGGAACGGGACGTTCTGGGTCAGATGGAATTCCGCCCGGTCATCGCCGATGACCTGCACCTCATGGACAGCCGCATCTTCCAGCCTGATCCCATGGGATTGTCGTAGGTCGTTCATCGTTCCTCGAATGGTCCCCCGTGGGGACCCAACGTAGGGGCGACCCAAAGGGGCGCCCGCCGAGTCCACCGTGTTTTATATAATATGGAGTACGCAGGCCGCAGTTCGCAGGCCGCAAAAGGCACCCCGCTGGGGTGCCAACGTAGGGGCGTCCCAAAGGGGCGCCCGCCTGAATCCGCTATGTTTTATGTAATTTGATTATAATGGGAGGTTTTCATGGAATACCGTATAGAAAGAGATTCGATGGGGGAAATCAAAGTCCCGGCTGACAAACTCTGGGGCGCCCAGACGCAGCGCAGTTTTGAGAATTTTAAAATCGGCACGGAAAAGATTCCGCCTGAAATGGTTACGGTCTTTGCCTATTTGAAGAAGGCCGCTGCCTTGACCAACAAGGAATTGGGCGTCGTCGATGGCGACCGGGCCGACGCTATCGTCCAGGCCTGCGATGATATCCTGGCCGGCAAGCTCGATGGCAATTTCCCCCTGGCCGTCTGGATGACCGGCAGCGGCACACAGTTCAACATGAACGTCAACGAAGTCGTCGCCAACCGGGCCAAACAGATATTGCAGGCCCAGGGCAAGGACTTGAACGTCCATCCCAATGACCACGTCAACCATTCCCAGAGCTCGAACGATACCTTCCCGACAGGCCTGCACATGGTCGGCGTCCTGCTCATTGAACAGAAACTGTTCCCCGCTATGGAAGCCCTTTATCAGGCACTCCGGGCCAAACAGGAAGCTTTCAAGGACATCGTCAAGATTGGCCGGACCCACTTGCAGGATGCGACGCCGTTGACGCTGGGCCAGGAATTCAGCGGCTGGGCCCGCATGATCCAGCGCGACCGGGATATGCTGGTCCAGGGCATCGATTTCCTCCGCGACCTGGCCATGGGCGGTACGGCTGTCGGTACGGGCATCAACTGCCCGAAAGGCTACGACGTGCGCTTTGCCGAAATCGTCAGCCAGCTGACGGGGACGACGTTCCACACGGCGCCGAACAAGTTCCAGTCCCTGACCAGTAAGGACGAACTCGTCGTCGTCCACGGTATGCTCAAAGCCCTGGCCTGCGACCTCATGAAAATCGCCAACGACGTCCGCTGGCTGTCGTCGGGGCCGCGCTGCGGCATCGGTGAAATCCGTATCCCCGAAAATGAACCGGGCAGCTCTATCATGCCCAGTAAAGTCAACCCGACGCAGTGCGAAGCCGTCACCATGGTGGCCGTTCAGGTCATGGGCAACGATGCGACCTTGGGCATTGCTGCCAGCCAGGGCAACTTCGAGCTCAATGTCTTCATGCCCGTCATCGCCTACAACTTGATCCAGTCCATCCGCCTGCTCACGGACTGCATGGATTCTTTCCGCAAGAACTGTGTCGTCGGTATCGAACCGAATCAGGAACGGATTACGACCAATCTCTACAACTCGCTCATCCTGGTCACCGGCCTGGTACCTCTCGTCGGCTATGACAAGGCCTGCACCATTGCCAAAAAGGCAGCCAAAGAAGGGCTGACCCTGAAAGAGTCAGCCCTGAAGACGGGATGGGTCACGGCAGAGCAGTTCGACAAAGCCATGGACCCGGCCAAATTGGCAGGTTTGAAATAAGCGTTACTTATCTTTTTCGATGTTATCTTTCCAGGAGTCGTCGTCTTGCTGCTGGACGGCGCTGCGCGTATAGGCGGCAATGGCGGCGAAATTCTTCTGGACGCCCGTCGAGGTGTTGCGGTACTTGACGGCATGGTCGGCATCAATACCCAGGTTCTGGGCTTCTGAAGCGGCGTCGATATTGGCTCCGAGGAAAATGAAGTCCCAGCCCTGGGCTTTTTTATCGGAAATCATTTTCTGGATCGTCGCTTTGGAATATTCCGTGCTGGCGTTTTCCTGTCCGTCCGTGATGATGACGAAGATGACCTTGTGGTCTTTGTCGGAAATACCCGGCGTGTCGGAAATCTTGGCAATCGTGTTACCTACAGCATCGAGGAGGGCCGTCGAGCCGCCGACGCGGTAATCCTTGGTCGTCATGTCCGACAGGCTGTTGATGTTGCTGCGGTCCGTCAGGATGTCGACTTTATTGTTGAACAGGACCGTCGTGACCTTGGTGTCGACGTCGAGGTCTTTTTCCTTGGCGAGCATGGCATTGTAGCCGCCGATGGTATCGCTTTCCAGACCGTACATGGAGCCGCTCTTATCGAGGACCAGGACCAGGTCGAGGTGCTTGATCGTCGACGGCAGGGTCTGGGTTTCGGCCTGGCGCGCCTTGTCGGTCATGGACGTCGTCGTGTCAGCCGCCACGGCCGCACTGCAGCAGAGCAGGGCGCTGAGGGTGAGTATGAGTAATTTTTTGAACATAGTAAGTGCCTCCTTTGGGAAATGGACGAATGACTTTTCCTTTATTGTATCATAAAAGTTGTTACAAAGGGTACGCAGTCTGTTCACAAATCTTTATGATTCCTTTAACTTTTGCCTAATCTTTCGTTAGAAATGATACGTATACTGACAGTATCAATTAGGACAAGGAGGAGTTACTATGTATTTCCTGGACCATTACCGCACCCGTATTTCCCAAGTCATCGGGCTTTTGTTTTTGTTGTTGTTCGTATTCTCTCAAAAGGAACTGGATGTCACGGCTCCTTATATTTCGGGCATCTTGTTCCTCGTGGGCTGTCTCTGCGTCGGTGCAGCCATGGCAGGCCGTATGTGGTGCGCCCAGTATATTGCCGGCTATAAGAATGACGTCCTGGTCCGCGAAGGGCCGTACTCGGTCTGCCGGAATCCGCTGTATTTCTTCAGCTTCCTCGGCGGCATCGGCGTCGGCCTGTGCACGGAATCGCTGACCCTGACGGTACTGCTGGTTCTCCTCTTTGCCGTCATGTACATCCCGGTCATCCATACGGAAGAAGTCCGGCTGCACCGCCTCTTTGGGGAACCGTACAGCACTTACATCCGGGAAGTGCCCCGCTTTTTCCCGAAATGGTCACTCTACCATGAACCGCAGGAATATACGGTCAAGCCGAAAGTCTTCCGCCATGCCGCCGGCGACGTCCTCTGGTTCGTCCTGGCCGTCGGCATCCTGGAATGTATCGAAGCCATGCAGGAATCGGGCCTTTTGCCGCAGCTCTTCTCGCTTTATTAAATTGAATAATTAAATAAATGTAACAAAAATCAAAAATCATTGCTATCCTGCTCTTTTTCCGTTATGATAAATAGGGACTCGCACGACGGTTTCTGCCATCATGCGAGTCCCCATTTTCTTTATAGTTTGTTTTTTACACCACAGATAGGAGAAGAAAAATGGGTTTTATTAAAGAATTCAAAGAATTTGCCATGCGGGGGAACGTGCTGGATATGGCAGTCGGTGTCGTCGTCGGCGGAGCTTTTGGGAAAATCGTCACGTCACTGGTCAACAACATTATCATGCCCCCTTTTGGGGTCCTCCTCGGCGGAATTGATTTTTCGGACTTCTTCATCCCTTTGAGCACAGAACACGTCGACTCCCTGGCAGAAGCCAAAGCAGCCGGGATTCCCGTCATTGCGTATGGTTCTTTTCTCAATACGGTTCTTGAATTTCTGATCATCGCCTTTGCTATTTTTGTTGTCATCAAGCAGCTGAACCGCTTCCTGCCCAAACCGGAACCGGCTCCGGAACCGCGGCTCTGCCCGTTCTGCCGTCAGCCCATTGCGGACGATGCCACCCGCTGTCCCCATTGTACCAGCGAACTGCCTGCCGTCGAAACGGCTCAGTGATTGTCTTATGAAGGCTTCTGCCAGCATGTGTGGTTCCTTTTACTTTATAGTTTGTAGCACGGGATTTGTATAGTTTGTAGAAGATGGCTTTAAACTTAATACTCAAAAAGAGGCTGTTTTATGCGACAGCCTCTTTTTGTCGCCTTTTGCCTTCTCTTTGTCACTATTTCATGTTCAACGTGGCGCGAAATGCGTGTATCATAGAGGTATCCCAAGGGGAAAGAGAGGAATTGCTATGAATCGATTTTTATTGGATGGCCGCTATGGGACTGTGTTACAATCTTTCGGCCTGCAGCCCATGGCCGTCTTGAAAAAGGCCGGTCTGCCGGTCACGTTGTTCACCCAGGAGCATCCCGTCGTCACGCAGGACGCCTATTTCCGCCTGATGACAGCTATCTCCGATTTGATGCCTGATGAATCGGTGCCCATCCGCATGGCGACGATGGAAAGCATCGAAACCTTTTCGCCGCCTATCTTTGCCGCCTATTGCAGCCGCAACGGCCTGGCCTGCCTGCACCGCCTGGCCCGCTATAAACGGCTCATCGGGCCGCTGGTCTTGGAAATCTGCGAAGGCGAGGACACTGTATCCGTCCATCTGACGACAGAAGATGGGAAAACCCCGCTTCCAACCTTTATCATCGAAACGGAAATGGTCTTTCTCGTCCATTTGCTGCGCAAAGCAGTCAAGGAAGAGCTGACACCGTTGAAGGCGACCGTCGAAATGGCTATTCCCGGCCAGGCTTTCGCCAGATTCTTAGGCATCCAGCCAGCAGTGGCAGAGGCCAATGTGCTGACCTTTTCCCGCAGCGATTTAGAAAAGCCTTTTATTTCCGAAAATGAGGCCATGTGGCGCTATTTCGAGCCGGAAATGAATAAACGCCTGTCCGAACTGACTGTCGACGATTCCTTCAGCGCCCAGGTACGCAGTGCCTTGACGGAGATGCTGCCAGCCGGGGAAGGGACGAGTCAGCACGTAGCCGAGCGCATGGGTATTAGTACGCGGACCTTGCAGCGCCGCCTCAAAGACGAAGGGACGACCTTTCAGCAAATCCTGAGCGGGATGCGGGAAATCCTGGCCCGCCATTATCTGCGCCATACGGATATGACGACTCAGGATATCGCTTTTTTATTAGGCTACGCCGAAGTGAATTCCTTCCTGCGGGCTTTTGCCATTTGGACGGGACAGACTGTTAGTATTTTTAGAAAAGGAGATTTTCATGAGCATGAATAAAAAAGTTATCTTATTGACCGGTGCCAGCAGCGGCATCGGCTTTGAAACGGCCAAGCGCCTGGCCAAAGAAGGCCACATCGTCTACGGCGCGGCCCGCCGCGTCGAACGCATGGCTGAATTAAAAGATTCGTATGGTGTCATTCCGGTAGCCCTTGATGTGACCGACGCCGCATCGTGCCGCCAGGTCGTGGAGCGGATTCTGGCTGAACAGCAGCGCATCGACGTCCTCATCAATAATGCCGGCTACGGTTCCTATGGTGCCGTCGAAGACGTCTCCCTGGAAGAAGCGAAGCGTCAGTTTGAAGTCAACGTCTTCGGCCTGGCCCGGCTGACCAAAGAAGTCCTGCCGGTCATGCGCCAGCAGCATCAGGGCCGCATCATCAACGTCTCATCCATCGGCGGCCGCCTGACGACGTATTTCGGCGGCTGGTACCATGCGACGAAATATGCCGTCGAAGGCTTGTCCGATGCCTTGCGTATGGAAACGAAGGGCTTTGGCATCGACGTCTCGCTCATCGAACCGGGCGGCATCAAGACCGAATGGGGCGATATCGCAGCGGACCACTTGGAACAATCGGCCCAAGGCGGAGCCTACGAAGCGGCGGCTGCCAAAACGGCTGCCGGCATGCGCAAGCAATATGCCGGTACTATGATGTCGGATCCGTCCATCGTAGCCAAGGCCATCGACCAAGCCGTCAACCAGAAGCGCCCCAAGACACGCTACGTCATCGGCTTCGGCGCTAAACCCTTGATTTTTCTCCACAGTATCCTGCCGGCGCGCTGCTTCGACTGGCTTATGATGCACGTCTCATAAGCACGGCCTATTGACTTTTCATCCTCTTTAGATATAATGATATATAGTTTGAATTAAAACTAATAAAAGGGGAATCGTCATGGATGAAGAAGCGTTGCATATTTTATTGTTGTTAGGGTTCCACCGGTCGAACCGGGAAATTGCCCGCCGTATCAAGCGGGAAGGGCTCATGCCCGGCCAGCCTAAGATATTGGAATATTTATGGTTCCATGACGGCGCCAGCCAGAAGGATATCAGCCGCGAGTGCATTATCGACAAGTCGACGGTGACCAGTTTGCTGAAGCGCATGGAAAAGCTGGACCTCATCCGCAAGGAAACACGGCCCGAAGACCAGCGGGGCGTGGCCATCTTCCTGACGGAAAAGGGCTGGGAAAAGGCCAGGCGGATTCGTGAGGTCATTTACGGTATCGACGATGAAATGTGGCAGGGCATCGAGCCCGAAGCGCGCCAGCAGTTCATGGCGACATTTCGTTGCATTATGGAGAATGAAAAGAAATGGGGCGATTGAGGATGCGGCATATGAATCATTTGAAAATACGAATCAGTGTCTTTCTTTGCAGTATCTTGACGACAGCCTTCGGCATCGACTTGATTACCGTCGCCAGCCTGGGGACGTCACCCATTTCCAGCGTGCCCCTCGTCGTCAGCTTCTATACGCCGTGGACCTTCGGCCAGCTGACCTTTGTCCTCAACATGGCCTTCATCATTTTGCAGATGGCTTTGCTGCGCCGCCAGTTCCGGCCTGTAGAGCTATTTCAGATTGCCATTAACTTCGTCTTCAGTGCAGCCCTCGACTTTTTCATGTATGCCATGGCCGGATTACAGGGACTGAGCTGGCCGCTGGCCGCGGTCCTCTTAGTGGCCGGTTGTGCGACTCTGGCCTTCGGCATCTGCATCGAAGTAGTGTCGCAGGTCCTGATGGTGCCCGGCGACGGGGCCGTCAAGGCCATTGCCCAGACGGGAAAATGGCGGATGGGGTCGACAAAAGTCGTTTTTGATTCGACCATGGTCATCATAGCCGTCATTTTATCGACTCTTTATGGTGGCCTGGGAACCCTGACCGGCCTCGGCGTCGGCACCCTGGTATCGGCTATGCTCGTCGGGCGCTTCGTCAATTTCTTCAATCGCCGCATCTTTTTTATCGAAC
>CABMPA010000082.1 GCA_902388315.1 uncultured Megasphaera sp.
TGTTATGCGGACGTCCTGTCTGGCCGCATTGATCTGTCTGTCCCTGAGTGCTGTTTCCTGGGCCAATGGGCCGGCTGCGGACAGCGCCAAGGCGTCGGACCCGGCCTTCAATGTACCTACCGTAGCCAATCCTATTCCTGATGAAGCCATCAAAGACCTGGAAATCGTCGAAGACCAGGGGCGCTGGCTCGTCTCTGACAAGGCGCTGGAACAATACGGCATCCGTGAAGCCGACCACGCCAAGGGGACCTACTGGTTCCGCCTGCCGAAGGCCCAGAACGGCTCGACGGCCTGGCAGAACGAGAATGTCCAGCTGACTCTGCCGGGACGGGCAGTCAGCGGCGGCCGGACCATCAATATCCGCCATGTCCGCCGTCCCCTGGGCATCAGCTACGTCCTGGGCAACGGGACGACAGAAAAGAACGAACTCCTGCCGCCATCCCAGCCCGTCCATACGGTACCGGAACTCCGCCAGGTACAGGACGCAGTACCGGCAGCGGCTAAGGAAGGGAAGATGGGGACCGTCCTCTTTTGGGACCCTGTCATGAAGGAAGACGCCAGCCTGCCGTCTTTGCAGACCCGTCAGCCCGTCATGTCGCCCTGTGCTTTCCGCCTGACGGAAAGCGGCGTCGAACTGCGCAATCCCGACTTCGATATGCTGGCTTCGACGTATACCAGCAAGGGATACGCCATGTGGCCTTTGATCGACAACAATTTCAACCCCAAACTGACCCATCAGGTCCTGAGCAACAGCCGTCTTCAGGATACCATGGTCCGCCAGCTCGTCGGCTACGCCTTATTATATGATTTCAAAGGCTATAACATCGACTTTGAAAACGTCAATTACAGCGATAAAAACGCCCTGACGGCTTTTGTGGCCAAGCTCTCCGAGGCCTGCCATGCTTATGGCATCCAGCTTTCCATGGATGTCACACCCGTTTCGGACAGCCCGAACTGGTCCCTGGTCTATGACCGGGCGGCCCTGGCACCGCATCTCGACTACCTCATGGTCATGGCTTATGACCAGTTCGGCCGGGGCAGCGCGACGGCTGGTCCTGTCGCTTCCTATCCCTGGGTCGAACGGGCCGTACAAAATACGCTCAATCTCGTACCACCGTCGAAAGTCCTGCTGGGCATGCCTTTGTACATGCGCTTGTGGTATGAATCCAGCGATGGCCGCGATTTGCCAAAAAATATCCATGACTGGCCGGCTGTCGTCGGCGCGCCGCCGGCAAAGGGCGTGAAATACGGCGAAGCCAGAGAAGAAGCGGCTGAAGAAGCGGCCGGGCCGATGCGGGTCCAGGTCGTGACGGCGGAACAGGAAAATGCCCGCCGGGCCAAGCAGCCGGTCATCATGCCCGTCGAACTCGATGGGGAAACGTATAAGCGCCGCGTCCTGCCGCGTCGTATCAAAACCGTTCCCAAAGCCGTTGCGCCGGCTCCTGTACACAAGGGAACCAATAAGGGCAAGCTCTTCGTCCGCACGCTGACCATGGCCGACAGCGAAGATATCCTCAAGGCTTATAAGGACTATGTCGTCTGGAATGATGACCTGCAGCTCTATTATCTGGAACTGCCATTGACGACGGGGACCGTCAAGATCTGGTTTGAGGATGAAAAATCACTGAAAGCCAAGGCCGGCCTGGTCCAGACCTATGGCTTGGGCGGAGCGGCTTTCTGGCGCAAAGGCTTTGAACCGGCACATTTTTGGCAGCGTTTTGCAAAACATGAATTGACTTGACGACGCCCTGCCACTATAATAATACTCAAGACGCTGTAATCAGACTGTCTGTATTTTGACTGGGGCAGGATAGGAGGCTCTCACAATTGGAAAAGTATATTCCACAGGAAATAGAAAAGAAATGGCAGCACGTATGGGAAGAAAGTAAATGCGACTGCTGCACCGAAGACAACGGCAAGCCGCCGTACTACGTATTGGAAATGTTCCCGTATCCGTCGGGTAACCTGCACATGGGTCATGTCCGCAATTACACGATTGGTGACGTCATTGCCCGTTATCGCCGCATGAACGGCTATAACGTCTTGCATCCTATGGGCTATGATGCTTTCGGTATGCCTGCCGAAAACGCAGCTATCAAGCACAATATCCCGCCTGCAGAATGGACCTACAGCAATATTGCCAACATGACGCGCCAGCAGAAGGCTTTGGGCCTGTCCTATGACTGGGACCGCGAAGTCGCTACGTGTCACGAAAAATACTATAAATGGACGCAGTGGATCTTTGAACTGCTCTACAAACGGGGTTTGGCTTACCGTAAAGAAGCCAAAGTCAACTGGTGCGAAAAATGCAACACCGTATTGGCCAACGAACAGGTCATCGAAGGGAAATGCTGGCGCTGCGACACACCGGTCGTCAAAAAGGATTTGAAACAGTGGTTCTTCAAGATCACGGACTATGCAGACCGCCTGCTCGACGACTTAAAGCTCCTGCCGGGCTGGCCGGAACGCGTCAAGACCATGCAGAAAAACTGGATTGGCCGCAGCGAAGGCTTGGAATTCAGCTTCGATATCCCCAGCCTGAATGAAAAAGTCGCCGTCTACACGACGCGTCCTGACACGATTTACGGGGTCACTTTCGTCGTCCTGCCGCCGGAACATCCCCTGGTCCACAAACTCCTGGAAAACAATCCCAAGAAAGCAGAATTAGAAGCTTTCTGCGAAAAAGTACGCAATACCAGCGATATCGAACGGACGAGTACGGAATCGGAAAAAGTCGGTATGTACACGGGTATCGACTGCGTCCATCCGCTGACTGGCAAGAGTGTCCAGATCTGGATCACCAACTACGTCCTCTATGATTATGGGACAGGTGCCGTCATGGGTGTACCGACTGGTGACCAGCGTGACTGGATGTTCGCTACGAAATACAATATCCCGAAGATCATTACCTTGCAGCCGAAAGACCATGAATTGAAGCTGGAAGAAATGGACCACGCCTATGAAGACAAGGACGGCGTCCTGGTCAATGCCGGTCCGTTTACGGGTATGGAAATGCATAAGGCCATGAAAGCCATCATCGACTACATGGAAGAAAAAGGCTTGGGTAAACGCCGCGTCAACTATCGTCTGCGCGACTGGCTCATTTCCCGTCAGCGCTATTGGGGCGCTCCTATCCCTATCATCTACTGCCCGAAATGCGGGGAACAGCTCGTACCGGAAGACCAGCTGCCGGTCAAGCTGCCGGAAGACGTCAAATTCACTGCCGGTGCCGTATCGCCGCTGGCTACGAGTGACCATTTCGTCCACTGCACATGCCCGAAATGCGGCGGCCCGGCTACGCGTGAAACGGATACCATTGATACCTTCGTCTGCTCGTCGTGGTACTATCTCCGCTATACTGATGCCCGCGATGACGAAAAGGCCTGGGACCCGAAGAAAGCCAACCATTGGATGAACGTCGACCAGTATATCGGCGGTATCGAACACGCCATCCTGCATCTCATGTATTCCCGTTTCTTCATGAAGGTTTTCTATGATGCCGGACTCGTCGATAATGTTGAACCTTTTGAACGCCTCCTGACACAGGGCATGGTCCTCCTCGACGGCAGCAAGATGAGTAAATCCAAGGGCAATATCGTCTCGCCGGAAGAAATCATCGCCAAATACGGCGCCGATACGGCCCGCCTGTTCATTCTCTTTGCCGCTCCGCCGGAACGCGACCTGGCCTGGTCCGACCAGGGGGTCGAAGGCTCTTACCGTTTCCTCAACCGCGTATGGCGTATTGTCCATCAGTTCCAGGATCTGGCTAAAAATGGCCAGGATGGCACGGACTACACGGAAGCCGAAAAAGAACTGCGCTTCCAGGAATTCAAGGCCCTGGCCAAGGTTACCGAAGACATCCGCGGCACAGACGGCAATTACGGCCTCAATACGGCTGTCAGCTCGATCATGGAATACGTCAATGCCATGCATGCCTATGTCGGTGCTAACAAAACCATCCATAAGGCCGTTGCCATGGAAGCCAATAAGAACCTGCTCAAGAGCCTGGCTCCGTTCACGCCGCACATTACGGAAGAACTCTGGCAGATTTGCGGCTTTGAAGGCAGCGTCCATGCCCAGGATTGGCCGGAAGTCGACAAATCGGCCCTCGTCGTCGATGAAATCGAACTGCCTGTCCAGATCAACGGTAAAGTACGCGACCGCCTGACCGTAGCCGTCGACATCGACAAAGACGCTTTGCAGGAAAAAGTCCTGGCTTTACCGCATATCCAGGACTTTATCGGCGATAAGAAAGTAGTCAAATTCATCGTCGTACCGAAGAAAATCATCAACATCGTCATAAAATAAGTAGGGGCTCGCACGTGGCGAGCCCGCCGGCCGCAGTCTGCAGTTCGCGGTTCTGCCTCCCCTGATAGGGAAGGTGGCCTGAAAGGCCGGAGAGGTTAGATTTCGCTATAAGCTAACAACTAGCCACTAACAACTAACAGATACGGGCGCCCCACGTGGCGCCCCTACAGTAAAAGAGGCTGTCGCATGAAGACAGCCTCTTTTACTTTGTACTTTCTGTAACGTAGTCTTTTCATCAGAAAGGAGCTCTGTATGAAAGCATTTAAGCCATGGCCGGACCGTATCGTCCGCCAGAATACCTGTATGAACACGCGGGCTTGTGCCGTCTTGGTACCGATTGTTTATAAAGACGGGCAAGAACAGGCCGTGTTTGAAGTGCGCAGCAGCAAGCTGGGCTGGCAGCCCGGTGACGTTTGTTTCCCCGGCGGCCGCATCGACGACAGCGACGGCAGTGCCCTGGAAGCGGCCCTCCGTGAGACGAAGGAAGAACTCGGCGTCGACCCGTCCCATATCCACGTCTGGGGTCCTCTGGACTACATGGAATCGCCTGTGGGCGTCACCGTATGGCCCTTTGCCGCCTATCTGGATACGGAGGACTTCGTCCTCAGCCGTGGGGAAGTAGACCATACTTTTACAGTGCCCTTAGCCTGGTTTGATGAGCATGAACCGGAAATCGGCCGCGTCGAACTGGCTACCCGGCCGGCAGAAGGCTTTCCCCAAGGGTTGGATATTTCCAATCAGAAAGGTTGGAAACAGCGCCGGACCTATAACGTAAAGATTTATACGTATGAAAATTATAAAATTTGGGGAATTACAGCACACATCCTTGACAACTTCCGGGGTATCCGTGCTATAATACAACAGTAAGCTTTCCTTAATATTTGTAACCAGTATAGTTAGGTATACGTACAAAATCGCGTACTGAAAAAGCAAGGCGTACTCTGTCAAGAAGATTTTAATCTTTTTGCCTCCATTAGTACAAAAAAGTCTTGTTAAAGTTTTAGGATGAGAAAATGGAATAGTAATATTGTGCTTTATAGGCTTTTTGCTATTGATTTAACATGTGAAAAGTTGTACAATGCACTTGTAAGCACTGAGGCGGTGTGAATATATATCCAGACAGAATTTTCTGTAAGGAAATGTATCGCCTCGATGTTCAGGTTTTTATCTTATGGCTTTACTAAACTAACTATACACTAAGGAGAGTGGAAACATCATGGATTTTAACTTAACAGATATTCAACAGGACTTCTTAAAACTCGCTCATGACTTCGGTGAAAAGAAATTAGCTCCGACCATTACAGAACGCGACCACAAAGGTATTTATGACAAAGACCTTATCGACGAACTGCTCAGCCTCGGTATTACCGGTGCTTACTTCGAAGAAAAATACGGCGGTTCCGGCGATGACGGCGGCGACGTTTTGAGCTACATCCTCGCTGTTGAAGAATTGGCTAAATACGACGCTGGTGTTGCTATCACCTTGTCGGCAACGGTTTCCCTTTGCGCTAACCCGATTTGGCAGTTCGGTACAGAAGCTCAGAAAGAAAAATTCCTCGTTCCTTTGGTTGAAGGCTCCAAACTCGGTGCTTTCGGCTTGACCGAACCGAACGCTGGTACTGATGCTTCCGGCCAGCAGACTGTTGCTGTTAAGAACGACGACGGCACTTACACGCTGAACGGCTCCAAGATCTTCATCACCAACGGCGGCGCTGCTGATATCTACATCGTCTTCGCTATGACCGACAAGAGCAAAGGCAACCACGGCATTACAGCCTTCATCGTAGAAGATGGCACACCTGGCTTCACCTTCGGCAAGAAAGAAGACAAATTAGGCATCCATACTTCGCAGACCATGGAACTCGTATTCCAGGACGTCAAAGTTCCGGCTGAAAACATGCTCGGCGAAGAAGGCAAAGGCTTCAAGATCGCTATGATGACCTTGGACGGCGGCCGTATCGGCGTTGCTGCTCAGGCTCTCGGCATTGCAGAAGCTGCTTTGGCAGATGCTGTTGAATACTCCAAACAGCGTGTACAGTTCGGCAAACCGCTCTGCAAATTCCAGTCCATTTCCTTCAAACTGGCTGACATGAAGATGCAGATCGAAGCTGCTCGTAACCTCGTTTACAAAGCTGCTTGCAAGAAACAGGAAGGCAAACCCTTCACGGTTGACGCAGCTATCGCAAAACGCGTTGCTTCCGACGTCGCTATGCGCGTAACGACTGAAGCAGTCCAGATCTTCGGCGGCTATGGCTACAGCGAAGAATATCCGGTTGCTCGTCACATGCGCGATGCTAAGATCACTCAGATCTACGAAGGCACGAACGAAGTTCAGCTCATGGTTACAGGCGGTGCTCTGTTAAGATAAGTGAAGTTTATGATGCAGGCTTGGCACCAAGCCAAGCCTGTTACATAAAAAAAGATTTTTAGGAGGCAAACGTAAATGGAAATATTGGTATGTGTCAAACAAGTTCCGGACACAGCAGAAGTTAAGATTGACCCCGTAAAACATACCGTCATTCGTGCTGGTGTTCCTAACATTTTTAACCCCTTCGACCAGAATGCTCTGGAAGCAGCTCTTCAGATGAAAGATGCTGACAAAGACGTAAAGATTACGTTACTCTCGATGGGTCCTGATCAGGCAAAAGACGTTCTTCGTGAAGGCCTTGCAATGGGTGCTGACGATGCATATCTTCTGTCCGACCGTAAACTCGGTGGTTCCGATACGTTAGCTACGGGCTATGCTTTGGCACAGGCTATTAAGAAATTGGCTGCTGACAAAGGTATCGAACAGTTCGATATCATCCTTTGCGGCAAACAGGCTATCGACGGCGATACCGCTCAGGTTGGCCCGCAGATCGCTTGCGAACTCGGTATTCCTCAGATTACGTATGCCCGCGACATCAAAGTCGAAGGCGACAAAGTTACTGTTCAGCAGGAAAACGAAGAAGGCTATATCGTAACGGAAGCTAACTTCCCGGTATTGATTACCGCTGTTAAAGACTTGAACGAACCGCGTTTCCCGACCATTCGTGGCACGATGAAAGCAAAACGCCGCGAAATCCCGAACTTGGACGCTGCTGCTGTTGCAGCTGATGACGCTCAGATCGGTTTGTCTGGCTCTCCGACTAAAGTCCGCAAGATTTTCACACCGCCTCAGAGATCCGGTGGTCTCGTTCTCAAAGTTGAAGATGACAACGAACAGGCAATCGTCGACCAGGTTATGGAAAAACTGGTTGCCCAGAAAATCATTTAATCTAAGGAGGAACAGTGAAAATGGATTTAGCAGAATATAAAGGCATTTATGTAATTGCTGAACAGTTCGAAGGCAAATTACGTGATGTATCTTTCGAATTGTTGGGCCAGGCTCGCATCTTGGCTGATACCATCGGCGACGAAGTCGGTGCAATCCTCATTGGTAAAGACGTAAAACCGTTGGCTCAGGAACTCATCGCTCACGGCGCTCATAAAGTATACGTTTATGATGATCCTCAGCTCGAACACTACAATACGACGGCTTATGCAAAAGTTCTTTGCGATTTCTTCCATGAAGAAAAACCGAACGTATTCCTCGTTGGCGCTACCAACATCGGCCGTGACCTCGGCCCGCGTGTCGCTAACTCCTTGAAGACCGGCCTCACCGCTGACTGCACGCAGCTCGGCGTTGACGACGACAAGAAGACCATCGTATGGACCCGTCCGGCTCTCGGCGGCAACATCATGGCTGAAATCATCTGCCCGGACAACCGTCCGCAGATGGGTACGGTTCGTCCGCACGTCTTCAAAAAACCGGAAGCAGATCCTTCTGCAACTGGCGAAGTTATCGAAAAGACAGCTAACCTGTCCGATGCTGACTTCATGACCAAATTTGTCGAACTCATCAAATTGGGCGGCGAAGGCGTTAAAATCGAAGACGCTGACGTTATCGTTGCTGGCGGCCGTGGCATGAATGGTGAAGAACCGTTCAAGACCGGTATCCTCAAAGAATGCGCAGACGTCCTCGGTGGCGCTG
>CABMPA010000083.1 GCA_902388315.1 uncultured Megasphaera sp.
AGGTGGCCAATAACAGGTCATTGTAGCTGGCATGAGAAAGGTCCGGAGATTTCTTCTGTCCCCCTGCTACGCCACCGTCACCTTTTGGGCTGTCACCAACCCCTGAACCCTTGACCATTTGCCGCAGCTCCTGATCCAGGGAATCCATTTTATCCATTTTTTCCTGGAGAGATGTCGTCTTTTCACGCATCAATTCCAGTTGCTGTTCATGCAAGGCTTCCTGGGCTTTAGCCTGCTGAAGCGAAACGAACTCATAAATACCGATGCCTGCAGCGATTACAATGACGACCACTGCGACAGCACAAGCGCGGATGAGTTTCTTATATTGTGCCGGTGTCACCACCAAAGGTTCCGTCCGGTCCGTTTTCAGGAACGACGGCCACCAGGCCGGTGTTTCCCATGCCTTTATGCGTTGGAACCATGATTGCAGGGTGCGCATCCATGGATATATCTTGATGTGGATCTTCACACTTTTCCCCTCTTTATTATTCTTCCAGATCCTTCTGAACGGCCTGCATGTCGCCGCTGTAATTCAATGCGTTATCCAGGCTTTCCCGTTCTTCTTCACTCATACCATAGAGGCATTTTCCTTCGACAATCGGTTTGGCAAAAATACGCGATTCGTTGCGTCCGTAAACGCTGGAAAGACAGAACCCGTCATTTTTTCCGTCGAGGACGGTGAAGGCAAAACTCAGATTATTGCCGATGTTGTCAAAGGCATTATATTTAACGAAACCAATTTTACGGAAACAGTGATTCTGGACAGCCATGATATCCTTCTGCGTCTGGTGGATCATGTCCAGCGTCCCCTGCAGGTTATGCAGCTTATCGACATCGTCACGCAGCTTCGCTTCGACGCTGGCTCCCGTTTCGTCCTGCATAAAAAAGGTATAATTCGTTTCTAATTTTCTGATTTTCTTGTGTAAAATGACGATATAGACGAGCAAAATCAATAAAATCAACCCGCCAATACCGGCAAGCGCCATCATAGCAGCCTGCATATCGACATTCAGCATTTCTTTCCTCCCATGAACATGCAAAAAATTTATATGTGAAACGAAGAAAGAGGGGACGGAGATGGGTCCTCTTTTTCTTCGGTAAGGATTGACAACAACCGTTCAAATTCTGCTTCTGACGAAAAAGAGATCTCGATTTTCCCCTTTTTCCGGCCTTTTCCCAGTTGGATGGCAACGTCAGTTCCCAAGGCCATCTTCAACTTATCCTGAAGCCAGGCGACGTGGACATCTGGTTCCGGACGCGCCTTTTCCTGGCTCATCAAATGGCGGACCAGTGCTTCTGCCTTGCGGGCAGACAAATCATATTTCAGGATATGCAGTGCCGCCTCATGCTGCAGCTCAGGCGAAGGCAGCTGTAAAAGAGGCCGTGCCTGTCCCATAGACAAACGCCCGGAAGCAATCCATTCCTTGATTTCTGCTGGCAGCTGCAATAGGCGGATCATGTTGGCTACATGGGACCGGCTTTTCCCGACCTTCTGAGCTGTCTGTTCCTGTGTCAGCCCAAAGTCTTGCATGAGCCGCTCATAAGCCCGGCCTTCTTCAATGGCATCCAGGTCCTGCCGCTGCAGGTTCTCAACAAGGGCGATTTCAGCCGCTTCATCCGGTGTATACTTGCGGACGATAGCCGGAACTGTTTTCAGGCCGCAGCGTTTCGCCGCCCGCAGCCTCCGCTCGCCAGCAATCAGTTCATACCGGCCGGGCCCACTCTTTTGGACGACGACAGGTTGAACAAGCCCATGCTGACGGATGGACTCAGCTAAAGCGGTCAGCCCTTGTTCATCAAAGGTCTGCCGCGGCTGCCGGGGATTTGGGACAATACATTCTACGGCGATTTCTGCCGGTGCCCCCCGTTCAGCGGGAGACTCGTCGACTGCCACCATGTCCACCTCATTTCTCTCAAAAATTATTTTAAAGTCTATATTATAGTATATCGTCTATCCATCATTTAATCAAATATTTATTGCCCGGATTTCATTGATTTTTCTAACAATTTCTATGGTATAATAAGAAACAAATGTACAGATTCAGAAAGGATGTAAAAAAATGCCAACATTTACTGATCCCTTGCGGGAAATAGACGCTGCCAGCGTCAAAGAATACGCCTTGCAGCGCGGAGCTGCCGAACTTTCCGATGACCTCGTCCATGAAGCCTGCCAGCGCGTCATGGAACTGGCCAAACCACAGGCCACATGCCAGCAGTGCTTCTATGACAGCACCTCCCACATGGTCCTTTGCGACAGCCCCTTCACCATCAACAGCCCGACTGTCTGCCAGCGCATCGAAGACTCAGCCATCGTCCTGATGTACGCCGTCACCCTCGGCGAAGCCGTGGAAAAAGAAGTCGATGCCTTGTTCATGAATAAAGAAATCACCCGCGGCCTGGCCCTCGATTCGGCCCTGGCCGTCGCCACGGCAGGCTATACGAAACAGCTCGTCGACATGCTCGACGAAGCCGGCGCCGACAAAGGCTACAAAGC
The DNA here is from genome assembly GCA_902388315.1 of uncultured Megasphaera sp. Taxonomy (GTDB): domain Bacteria; phylum Bacillota; class Negativicutes; order Veillonellales; family Megasphaeraceae; genus Megasphaera. The sequence continues at coordinate 2,495 of CABMPA010000083.1, forward strand.
CGCCTGGATCATGAATCCCGGAACCGGCGACTGGCCGGCCGGTCAGATGGCCAACATCGCCCAAGCCGTCCACGCCGAACAAATCGGCGTCTCCCTCCTGCCCAGCGGCATGCTCATGCCGCGCAAAACCGTAACCGGCGTCATCGGCCTGAACTTCATCGGTGGTGGCTGCTCCGGCTCCTGCAGTGCCTGCGCCATGGCCGGCCATTGCGGGGAATAGGGCCAGGGGTTAGGGGCTAGGGGCTAGCAGTTAGCCAGCGGCCCGCTGGCTCGTGGTTCGTGGCTCGTGGCTCGTAGGGGTCGTCCCAAAGGGCGGCCCGCTACGCGCTGAGGGTTTCTCGAAGCGTCGTTGTCAGCTTGAGTCTGTCGCGGCGGAACGCCGCATCTGAATCCGAAAAAAACGCCGGTCGTAAAATCATGCCACATGGACCATATAATGTATTACCGACTGGTCACGGCGGGTCGCCTTTCAGGACGGCCCCTACGGATGCCCCGATTGGGGCGTTTGTTTTTTAACTAACAACTAACAACTAACAACTTGAAAGGTCCTGCCGCATAAGCGGCAGGACCTTTCACATATTATGGTGTAATTCAGTTGTTTTTAGAAAATCTTTTTGAGGATAATCGTCTGGCTGCGGTTCGGGCCGACGGAGACGATACCCAGGGGAACGCCCGTGAGTTCGCTGATGCGTTCGACATAGTGGCGGGCAGCTTCCGGCAGTTCATCGTAAGATTTGCATTTAGAAATGTCTGCTTTCCAGCCCGGCATTTCTTCATAAACCGGTTCGACGTTTTCCAGGACGTCGAGGCTGGCCGGGTATTCTTTTAAGAGCTGACCTTCATATTTATAGCCCGTGCAGATTTTAATAGTATCCAGGTCATCGAGGATATCCAGGCGGGTAATGGCCAGGTAATCGAGGCTGTTCAGCATAGCTGCATATTTGACGACAGCCGTATCGAGCCAGCCGCAGCGGCGGGGACGACCGGTAACCGTACCGAATTCATGACCCGTATTGCGCAGGTATTCGCCGACTTCGTTGAGCTGTTCTGCCGGGAACGGGCCAGCACCGACGCGGGTCGTATAAGCTTTGACGACACCGACGATATTTTCCATGCGGCGGGGGCCGACGCCAGAACCGGTGCAGGCACCGCCAGCCGTCGGATTGGAGCTGGTAACGAAGGGATATGTACCATGGTCGAGGTCGAGCATAGCAGCCTGAGCCCCTTCAAAGAGGACTTTCTTGCCTTCACTGATGTAGAGGTTCGCCGAGTAGTTCGTATCCTTGACGTACTGGCGGATCTGGTCGGCATAGCCGAGGTATTCTTTGAGGACTTCATCATAATCGAAGCCTTCGCAGCCATAATATTTTTCAAAGAGACGGTTTTTAAGGTCCATATTGACGCGCAGTTTCTTGGCAAAGACATCGCGGTCCATAAGGTCGCCGATGCGGATGCCTACGCGGTTAACTTTGTCGGCATAGCACGGTCCGATACCATTTTTCGTCGTGCCGATTTTAGCGTCGCCCTTGAGTTTTTCATCTTCTTCATCAATGCGGATATGATACGGCATGATGACATGCGCACGCGTGGAAATTTCCAATTTGCTGATCTGCACGCCTTTGGAGGTCATGCCTTCGATTTCTTCAAGGAGGACTTTCGGATTGACAACGACACCGCTGCCGATGATGCAAGTTTTGTCGGAAAAGAGGATCCCCGACGGCAAGAGACGCAATGCAAAGGACTTATCGTCGACGACGACCGTATGGCCGGCGTTATTCCCACCCTGGGAGCGGATGACGACATCGGCCTTCTGGGCCAAATAATCTACAATCTTACCTTTACCTTCGTCGCCCCATTGGGTTCCGATTACCATTGCTGTAGCCATGTATTCAACATCCCTTCGTGAATTGTAAAATTAACAAACACTTATATTATATCATAGTCGCTTAGTGAAGCCAACTAAAAACATGGTTCTTTATAAAAGGAGCAAAAAAGGAGCTGTCGCATGACAACAATCCTTTTTAAGGGGTTAGGGGTTAGGGGCTAGCAGTTAGTGGTTAGGGATAGTTCTAAACCATAGAGAAAGCCCCTGGAATGGCAGTTCCAGGGGCTTTCGTGTTTCAATTGCAAAAATTCACTACTTCTACTAAAATTATATCATTTAAACTCACTTTGTCAATTATAGCGTACCATTTCCCCATTATGCTATAATGTGAATGTTGCTCGCCCCTATACTGAGCTGGTAAGGGGGTGTTTCAATGCAAAAATTCACTAACTTCTTAATGGCTGTCATGGCAAGTGTAGTATCTTATTACCTTTGCAAGTAGTTAGACACCATTATTTCCCTTATGAGCAACTAGCCCCGGTGCGTCTCCGCTAGACGCCACATAGAGAAAGCCTCTGGAATGGCAGTTCCAGGGGCTTTCGTGCATTTGCATAATACTATATTTCCTACCATTATTATATCATTTGAAATAGGTACTATCAATGAATCCCAAATGTTCAAAAAACAATGCATTGGCTTATTTCCTCAAATATTGTATAATATTCGGGATAAACTGAAATTCATTTTTTATTACCAAGGAGAGATTTCTACCATGTTATTTGATACATGTCACATCGGCGGTATTGAAGCGAAGTGCCGCCTTGTCCGTTCTGCTACCTTTGAAGGAATGGGGAATTACGGTCTTCCGACAGAAAATCTGACCGAAATGTATGAAACCCTGGCTGATGGCGGCGCCGGTATCATCATCACGGGGATGATGGCGACTAATAAGATGGAACCGCGCCAGCATTGTCAGATACGCATCGACGACGATGAATGCATTGCTCCTTTGTCCCATGTTGTCGCCGGAGTCCATCAGCACGGCGGTAAAATCATAGCCCAGCTCGTCGTCATGGGGTCAGCCATCCTCATGCCGGAAACACCGGAAGGCGAAACGCGCATCATCTTCAGCCCCAGCGGTGTAACGGAAAAGGTCGGAAAATGGACCCAGGAATCGCAGGCCCTTACGGTCGACCAAATCCATGAACTGACGGAAGCCGTCGCTAAAGCGGCAGTCCGGGCAAAAACAGCAGGTTTTGACGGGGTCCAGTTCCATGGGGCCCACGGCTACCTGGCCAGCAAGTTCCTGTCGCCTCATTTCAATACCCGCACCGATGCCTACGGCGGCAGCCTGGAAAACCGGGCCCGCTTCCTCTTGGAATGTATCGCAGCCATGCGCCAGGCCGTTGGTGCCGATTACCCCATCTGGGTTAAATTGAACTGTGCCGACTTCATGAAGGACGGCAGCCTGACCTTTGAAGAAAGCAAACAAGTCATGGCCTGGCTGGCCGACGCCAATGTCAACGCCATCGAAGTCAGCGGCGGCAATACGTCATCCCTGCCGCGCAAAGGCCCGATCCGGGCAATCCGCCGCACCAAGGAACCGATGTACTTCAAAGCCTATGCGGCAGAAGCCGCAGCCATGCTGAAAAGTAAAATCGACGTCGGCGTCGTCGGAGGCTTCCGCGATATAGCCGATATCGAAGATACCCTGGAATCAACAGACCTGGCCTTCATTTCCATGAGCCGTCCTTTCCTGCGCCAGCCGGACCTGCCGAATCGCTGGAAAGCTGGCGATACCGAACCGGCCTTGTGCATTTCCTGTTCCCGCTGCTTCGGTGCCGAAAATGTAGACTGTATCTTTAATAAAAAAGAAAAATAAAAACAAGACGTCTAAAAAAAGGAACTTGCCCCAGTTATATCGAATAAATATAAAGTAACGGATTATTTTCACAAAGGGGGCTGTACTATGGCGATTATCGTCATCCTTGCCATTTTATTCAGCGGTATACTGCTCATCCTCTGCCTGCCCATTACCTATGCCCTGACCATCCATATCGGCACGCCCTTCCAAATCGAAGGCCAAAGCAGCTGGGGCCGGAAGCTGGCCGATGCATCCTGGTCCTATACTCTGGGCGGGGCACCGCATCATGAACTGCATACCTGCTGGAAGCGCAGCCCTGCCGTGAAAGAGCCTGTGGAAACACCGCCCCCTACACCGGAAGAAGCAACGAAAGCCTGGGAGGAACTGGAAAAAGAAAGCCAACACCTCACGTATGAAAACCTGCTCCGCCAGGAAGGCCCGGACGCCCCGGCACCTTGCGATGCAAAAGAGCCGAAAAAAGAGAAGCCGCCTATACGCCAGTTCTTAGCGCGTCTCTTCAATACCGATTTTTTAGCAGCTTTCTTCACCTGGCTGTCGCGCCTGCTCGGTCACGGCCAGATCCGCAGCTTCACCCTGACCGGTATCATCGGCCTCCCAGAACCGCATGAGACGGGGATGCTGGCCGGTGCGCTCTATGCCATCTGTCCAGGAAGCGTCACAGGCTTACAATTCAATTTCGTTGAGGAACAGTATGACTGTACCGTCCGTGCTTCGGGCCGTCTCTATCCGGCAGTGCTGCTTCTGTTTACAGCCGCCTTTGCCGTCTCCCGGCCTGTACGCCGCTTATGGGCTGATTGGCACGCTGTGAACAAGGAGGATCATCATGGATAACTCGTACATCAAAAACAATTTAGAAGAAATTTTTGAAAGTTTCAAAGAAATGATCAAAGTGGAAACCGTCGTCGGCCAGGCCGTCCACATCGGCGATGCCATCCTGGTACCTTTCGTCGACGTCACCTTTGGCTTCGGATCCGGCGGAGTCAACGGCAAAACGGAAAATGGCCGCAGCAGTGCCGGCAGCGGCGGCGGCGCCAAGATGGAACCGGCAGCCATCCTGGTCATCAAGGGGGACCGGGTCGAAATGTTCTCCATCAAGAAAGACGGCTATCAGGCTTCGGCCTTTGAAAGACTCATCGCCATGGCACCGGAAATCATCGACAAGATGAAAAAGGATAAGTATATCTACATCCACGACGATGACGATGACAAAACAGGCCAAGACGACGAAAAAGCCTGATTCCGGGCAGGTTGTACTTTATCGGTAAGTTTGTTATAATATACGAATAGAACGATAGTAAGAAAGAGTAATTCAGCCGCTCTGCGGCACAGGAGGAATACATTATGAAACTGAAAAAACAATTAGCATCCCTTGCCGTTATGGGAATGATGAGCCTTGTCGCTGTTTCGTCGGCTTTTGCTTCCGGCGTCGGTGTCGTCAACTTCGATACATTAGTACAGTCCCATAAGGACTTCCCGAAAGTCAGCGCCCAGATGCAGGCTGCCGTCAAAGACGCTAACGAACAGTTTGCTAAAAAAGCTCCGAAAATGAAAACTGACCAGGAACGCCAGAACCTCGGCCGTGAACTGGCTCAGAACCTGAGCAAACTGGAAAACAAACTGATCGTCCCCATTGAAAAAGACGTCGTTTCCAAAGTCGAACAGGTCCGCAAGGACAAAGGCCTCGACTGCATCGTAGTCCAGGGTGCCATCATCTCCGGTACCGAAAACGCTACGGATGAAACAGAAGCCGTCAAAGCATTGTTGAAATAAGGAAAAAAAGCGCTGTCGCATGAAGACAGCGCCTTTTTTAGTGGTTAGTGGTTAGTGGTTAGTGGCTAGTGGCTCGTGGCTAGTGGCTCGTGGCGGCCTCATGGCCGCACCGTAGGGGCCGTCCTGTTAAGGCGGCCCGTTTGGATGATTCTCCTGGCAAACTGATTGGGATATCATACATATTCCGGAGCGGGCGCCCCACGCGGTCGCCCCTACAGTGAAATCGCATAATCCTGGGGCGGACGCCCCTACAGTGAAATCGCATAATCCTGGGGCGGACGCCCCTACAGTGAAATCG
>CABMPA010000084.1 GCA_902388315.1 uncultured Megasphaera sp.
TCGATGGGGAAGACCGGCCCAATTCCGGTATGATGGGCATTTATGACGATGCCTTCATCCCGCAGTACCAGGAGCTGACTCGGCGCGTTCATGCCTATGGGGCGAAAATCATGATGCAGATTGCCTATGGCGGGACCAAGACGACGTTTGAACGGGAAGGGCGGACGATTTTTTCCCCCTCTGCCGTACCGGAACGCAAGACCGGGACTGTCGGCGTCGCCATGAGCCCGGCCGATATCCAGCACCTCATCGACGAATATGCCCAGGCGGCCAAGCGCGTCCGCGACAGCGGCTTCGATGCCGTTGAAATCCACGGCGGCCATTCGTATCTGCTCAACCAGTTCCTCAGTCCTTATTACAACCGGCGCAGCGATGCTTATGGCGGTTCGCCGGCCAATCGTTACCGCATCGTCGGTGATATCATCGCCGCTATCCGCCGGGCCGTGGGATCACATTTCCCCATTTGGATCAAGATTACCTGTTCCGATTTCTTTGAAGGCGGCCTGACCTTTGAAGATTCCTTGGACATCTGCCGGCGCTTGCAGCAATCGGGTATCGCCGCTATCGAAGTGAGCGGCAACATCCACGGCAAGGCCCAGCAGGAAATCGGCCTGGAATGGGATGGCCACGTCATCCGCGACGGTGGCTATTTCCTTGAGTATGCCAAAGAGATAGCCGATGCCGTCAGTGTTCCCGTCTATGTAACAGGCGGTTTCAAGGATCCGAAACAGATGGAAGCGGCTTTGAAGACGTCGAAACTGGCTGGTATCGGTATGAGCCGTCCTTTGTTATCGGAACCGGATTTAATCCGCCGCTGGACCCAGGGCAATCTGCAACCAGCCCGTTGTGTCCACTGCTCGAAATGCCGGACGCCGGAAGGTAACTACTGTACGGTCTTTGCCGCTATAGATGCCAAGAAAGGGGCGAAATAGATGAAATTCTTCATTGCTTCAGATATCCACGGCTCGGCTTATTACTGCCGCCGTATGCTCGACGCCTGGAAGCGGGAAGGGGCTGACCGCCTGGTCCTGCTCGGCGATATCCTCTATCACGGGCCGCGCAACGACCTGCCCAAGGACTACGCGCCGAAGGAAGTCTTTGCCATGCTCAACGAAGTCAAGGACTCCATCCTCTGCGTCCGTGGGAATTGTGATGCCGACGTGGACCAGATGGTCCTGGAATTCCCCATCATGGCCACCTATGCCATCCTGACCCAGGGCAGCCGCCTCGTCTATGCGACCCATGGCGACCGTTACAACCTGGAATCCCTGCCGCCCATGCAGCCCGGCGACATCCTGCTCCACGGCCATACCCATGTCCCGGTCTGGCAGCCCTTCGGCCAGGATAACTATTATCTGAATCCCGGTTCGACATCCCTGCCGAAAGATAACACGCCGCACAGCTATCTCCTCTGGGAAGGGAATACCTTCACCTGGAAAGACATGGACGGTCAGGCCTTTCACCAGCTCGTCTTATAGAAACCAGGGAAGGGCTGGCTTCTATCGGCTTCATAACGGCGGAATAAGGCTGCCGTCTGCGTTTCTTGGGATACAGGAAACACGACGGTACCGAAGCGGCGGACCGGCATGAGTCCCATGAGGGAGTTCGTCAGGAAACATTCGTCGAAAGTCCGGATATCTTCCGGATACAAGGGCTTTTCGATGACATCATAACATTGACAGAGATAAGACCGGATGATGCCTGGCAATAATCCGGCCTCGACGGGCGGCGTATAGAGCTGCCCGTTTTTGATGAAAAAGAGATTGCTGACAGCGCCTTCTGTCAATTGGTTCTGCATATTGCAGAAAACCGGTTCGTCAATACCTTCGGCCCGGGCCTGCCGTTTGGCCAAGATAGAGTCGCCATAATTGAAGGTCTTATGCCGTACCAAGGGCGACGTTTCATTGCGGCGAAGGGACGACAAAGCGATGACATAACCTGGACGGTCGGTCATAGATGTATACAGATTGGCACGGGACGTAAAATTTATATTTTTATCGGAAGCAAGTATTTTCAATACCCAATCCCCTTTATCCATACCATTCACATACTCCCACAAACGTTTTTCCCAATCAAAAAAAAGAGTAATCCCTAAATAATCCAATGTGTGCCGCAAACGGCGTTCATGAGCTTCCAGCCAGACCGGCCGGCCCTGATAGACGGGAATGGTTTCAAAAGCTCCGAATTGGTAGCCATCATCTAAGATAAGATTCATAATTAAAAATATCTCCTTTCAAAGCACGGAGCAAGGCTTTGGCTTTCTGCCAGATTTCTTCGTATTCGAAATGTACGTCCGATTCAGCTGTAATACCGCCGCCGACGCCTATGGTATATTGATCATCGTGGTGGACAGCCGTCCGTATGACAATGTTTAAGTCACAGTTCCCATCTAAAGACAGGTAGCCAATCGTACCGGTATAAAGCTGGCGCCGGCTGAATTCCAATTCGTCGATGATTTCCATAGCCCGCCGCTTCGGTGCACCCGTAATGGAGCCGCCTGGAAAGAGGGCCATCAAGGCATCGATAGCTGTCTGCCCAGGCCGCAGGGTCCCCGTTACGTCGGCAACTAAATGGAAAACCGTGGCATACGGCTCGATAGCAAACAGCGTCGGAACCGAAACGCTGCCAGGCTGGCAAATTTTGTGCAGGTCATTGCGTTCCAAATCGACGATCATCAGCAATTCACTCTGGTCTTTTTGTGATTGAGCCAGTTCCTGCCGCAGCTTTTCATCTTCAGCCGGCGTCTTGCCGCGGCGCCGCGTGCCCTTGATGGGACGCGTTTCAATCTGAGCATGGTGCAGGCACAGCAGTCGTTCCATGGAAGCGCTGATGATTTGATAAGAGCCATATTGTAAATAAGCCCCGAAAGGGGACGGATTGTCCCGGCGCAGACGGGAAAAGAAGGTGTACGGAGGGCAGTGACTCTGGACGGTTAAGGTACTGGTGAAATTCGTCACATAGACATCGCCGGCGAAGAGGTAGTCCCGGAGTTTTTGCAAAGTCTTTCGATAGGCTTCCGGCGTGCTGTCGGCTTGGACGGTTAAGGCATATTGGCTATTTTCGTCAGTACGCGGGAACGGCTTTTCCTGAAGGCGAGTCCGGATTTTCGCTTCCATCTGTGCCAATAGGGCCTCGGCCGGCATCGTCTGGCCATTGGCGGCAAACCATACAGTGTGGCTTTGCCGGTGTTCGATGATGAAGAAATCGTAAAAGACCCACTTCATATCAGGCAGGGGAAAGGCCGGTGCGTGGCGGGACTTCATCCCATGGAGCGCCAGGCCATAATCATAGCTGACATAGCCAATGGCCCCAGCCGTCAAGGGCAGGGAGGTCCGATTGGGCTGGTAATGCTTTTTCAAATAAGCTTTGAGATACGTTTCAGCCGTTCCTTCATGAGCTTTCCCGTCGACCTGCAGCTGTCCTTGTGCTACACTGACCGTATGATAGGGCACGAGGCCGATGAGGGAATAACGGCCCAGGTCGTTGACCAGCGACGAATCGAGGAAAGCGGCATCTTTTTCATCGGCAAAGAGGGCGAAAAGCTGGTTGGCCGTATGGGGAAAAGGAGAGCGGCGGATAACCGATTCAGTCATGACAGCCACCTTGCCTTTCCCGTGCTGGTTTCGGCCAGGCGGCAAAAAGTTGTTATCAGCTCTTTGCCATATTCGGATAAGACGGCTTCGGGATGAAACTGCACCCCATAGAGAGGCAGGCTGCGATGGGACAAAGCCATGACCGCGCCGTCCTCACTGACGGCATCTACAGCATAAGCTGCAGGCAGCGTTTCCGGCTGGACAACCAGCGAATGATAGCGCGTGACCTGGAAGGTTTCCGGCAGTCCCCGAAAGAGGCCCCGGCCACGATGGTGAATCGCCGTGACTTTACCGTGCATAGGGCGCTTCCCACGGGTGACGACAGCCCCGGCGGCATAGGCCAGGACCTGCATGCCCAGGCAGACGCCCAGGATGGGCAGGGTCCGGCAGAAAGCACGGACGATGGACAGGGAATGGACGGCGTCTTCCGGTCGTTTCGGCCCAGGTGAAATAATCAGTCCCTGTGGTTTCAGAGCGGTAATCTCATGGCTCACAATCTGGTCGCAGCGGCGGACCTGCACGTCACGCCCCGTTTCCGTCACTAAATCGGCCAAATTGTAGGTAAAAGAATCGTAATTATCGATGAGCAGATACATAGGCCCTCCTTTATCATACAAAAAAGGATAACGACGGCAGTCCGAAAACTGCACAGTCGTTATCCTTATCGGTCCGTAAACTGTGGACTGAATCAGTATAGCACATTTTTCGAAATTACGGTATACTAGGAAGAAAAGAAATGAGGGGGATTCGCTATGCGAAATTTAGAAAAGAAACTGCGCGCTGCCATCGTACAGGCAGCTCCTGTATTTTTGGATAAACAGGCGACGCTGCAGAAGGTCGTCCATCAAATCGAGGAAGCTGGCCGGAATGGGGCACAACTCATCGTCTTTCCCGAATCGCTGGTCCCGTGCTATCCTTACGGCCTGACTTTTGGCTTTACCGTCGGCAGCCGGTCCGAAGCCGAACGGGCAGACTGGAAGCGTTATTATGACCAGGCCGTCGTCGTCGGTCAGGATCTTCAGGACGTAGCGGCTGCGGCCAAAGCCGCCGGAGCCTATGTCAGCCTGGGCATTACCGAACGGGATGAAACGACGTATTCCCTGTATTGCAGCAATGTCATCTTTGCACCGGACGGCACGTTGGCGGCTCATCATCGGAAAATCAAGCCGACTGGGGCAGAGCGCTATATCTGGGCTGATTCCCATGAATCGTCGACATATTTCCCCATCGTCCAGACACCGTGGGGCCCCATGGGTTCGCTCATCTGCTGGGAAAATTATATGCCCCTGGCCCGGACAGCGCTTTACCAGAAAGGCGTCAGCCTCTATCTGGCACCGAATACCAATGATAACCCGGAATGGCAGGATACGGTCAAGCACATCGCCATCGAAGGGCGCTGCTATGTTTTCAACGTCGACCAGTATTTCACTAAGGACATGTACCCGGCAGACCTGGTCGAAAGCGGGGCCGTAGCCAAATTGAATGACGTCACCTGCCGCGGCGGCAGCTGCATCATCGATCCGTGCGGCCACTACGTTACCGAACCCGTCTGGGACCGGGAAGCCATCATCTACGCCGACCTGGACATGGAACAAGTCGTCCTGCGCCACATGGAATTCGACGCCGTCGGCCACTACACCCGGCCGGATATCCTGGAACTCGTCGTACATGAGTAGGGACCAACATATCCTGTCCTTGCGATAAGGGATGCATCATTTGAGGCAGGAGCGGGCGTTCCACGTGAGCGCCCCTACAGTACATGAAAAGAAGAGGCTATCGCATTATGCATGTTTTTGCTTATGCGATAGCCTCTTCTTTTATTAAAAAATGAACCCTTATGCAATCTTGTTGCCATTAGCTACGAGTTTGAAGCGCAATCCCAGGACTTCGGCAGCCCGCTTGCACATGAGCATACGCTGGGAAAAGATTTCAAAATAATCAATCATGGAGCAAATGGATTCATCGAGTTCGATATTCAAAGTAATAACTTTCTTGTGCGTATCGACGTGGAGCTTCGAAGACAGGGCAGCGTAATTGACGCGGTCGTGCTTATCGAAGGTTTCCGGTACGGTATTGCGGACGCGGTCCCGGCGGACATCGCTCTTGTCGGCCAGGATCAAGGCCGCTGATATCGGGTCAAAGGCAATACCGCTCCGTTCATCGTGCTGACCGATGGCAGAAATGATGGCCGCAATATCTTCCGGCGGTGCGCCCCAGTCACGCAGGAACTGGAAAGCCATGAGGGCCCCCGTATGGGCATGGTCTACGCGGTTGATGCTGTTCCCCAGGTCGTGCATATACCCGGCAATACGTACGAGTTCTACCATGTGGGCGTCATATCCGAGTTTCTTCAGAATCTTGCCGGCCGTCACAGCCACTTTAGCCGTATGTTTTTGCGAATGGTCCGTATACCCCAAAGCATCGAGGACCCGGTTTCCCTGTTCTAAATAGACATTCAGCTCTTTCGCATGGGCAATATTTTCATAAGTCAGTTTCTTCACTATCTATCCTTCCTTTTCTGTGCTAGTCCTTTTATCATAACAAAGGAATGTATAAATAGCGTAAATATTCCATAAAAATTATCTCTGCTTTTACCGGATCCAGCATTTTTCTAATAGCTGATTCATGATATCATCGCCTTGAAAATTCCCTTCTTGAAGTTCATATAAAAAAATGATAAATTAACTTTTATGAGATAGTTCGATGTATTCGGTTTTCCTCGCGAAAGCGGGGTGATCGGCATGAGTGTATGCAAAAAGCCGCATACCTTGCGGTACACGGCCTTCTTCAATCAAACAACTCAGAGGAGAGCCGATGTGCTGCCATCGGACTATCTCTGTTTTTATTTTACCATATCGGCCCGATAAAGCAAACAGAAAATATGTTCGACGGGGAGATAATCACCTCGACGAACATATTTTCCATATATATGGAGATTTTTGCTTAATTTTCGTCACTGGCTTTATAAGGAACTTTTAGTTGTTTTATGAGTCATTACATGGGGGATATGTTTTATTTTCCTTAAATCGGCAAATTCAGCAGGAACGTTTGTTGCATCTTGTCTTTTCTCATAGTACAATAGTAAGCAAAGGAGGTGCCGCTATGTATTTACGAAAACGAGGCAAGAAATGGTATTATACGATTGAAATTCCGACGGAAGATGGTCAGGGAAGGCAGCGAGTGGAACGCGTCGGCGGTACTTCATATGCCCAGGCGGCCAAAGCCTATCGCCAGGCCATGAAGGCCCTTGATGAAGGCGGGGAGCTGCCGGAAAAACCAGAAGTCAGGGTCATGACTTTTTTGTTGGAATGGCTGGAAAAGGATGTGCGCATTAATTTGGGCCCTAATACGTATGACTCCTATGCGGGTATCATCAAATGGCACATTGGCGCCCGCTTTGGCAATTATACCCTGGAAGCGCTGACGACGGCAGAAATCCAGGACTGGATTAACAGTTTGAAAGAGGACGGCTATTCCCGGTCAACGGTCAAGTCGATTTTCACGGTCTTCAATGACGCTATGCGCTGGGCTGTCTCCAACCGCCAGTATATCGAAATCAATCCCATGGCCAACGTCAAGATGCCGAAATCCGAGGTGCCTCGGAAGAAGCCGGTCATCTTTTCGCATCAGCAGATACAGATTATTTTCCATGCCTTCCCGGTAGGGCATAAATATTATGCTCCGTGCATGATTGCTTATTGTACAGGTCTGCGCGTCGGCGAATGTCTGGCCCTGCAATGGTCTCATGTCGACATGGAAAACCGCACGCTTTCCGTGGTCAGCACCTTGTATGACAAAAAGGGCGTGCCTGTCTGCAAGGCGACGCCGAAGACCAAGTCATCGGTCCGCACTATTCCCTTTAATGAAACCTTATACAAGGCCCTGCTCCGCCATAAAGCCCAGCAGGCCAAGAATCACCGTCTCTATGGCGATGACTACCTGGAAAGCGATTTTATCTGCACCCGGGAAGACGGCCGTCCCATGAACAGCAATGATATGCGTTACTTCAATATGTGGTGCAAAAAGGAATTCGGCGGCGGCAGCTTCCATTCCTTCCGTCACACCCATGCGACGATGATGCTGGAGAACAATATCGAACTCGATTACGTTTCAAAAAGGCTGGGCCATTCTACCATTGCCACGACAGCGAATATTTACGATACCATTACGGATAAACGCAATCGGGAAGCCATGAAGAAACTCGATTCGATTTTGTGAAATCATGGCGGCAAACGCGGCGGCAAGATACCGTAAATATAGTATAAAACCTCAACTTTCCGATAAGTAATACTTATCGGAATAATATAACAAAAATCAAAAATATAACGAAAAGGAAGAACCTTTTATATCATGTCTCCTCAAATCACTACCTATAGCGGAAAATCTTTCGATATCACCCATCCAGACCCGGCAAGTATCTGCATCGAAGATATTGCCCATGCCTTGTCTCTCATCTGCCGGGGCAATGGCCATGTGACGACTTTCTATTCTGTTGGCCAGCACTGCCTGCAATGTGCCAAAGAAGCCAAGGCCCGCCAGCTCCCGGACCGCCTGGTCCTAGCCGCTTTGCTGCACGATGCGACGGAATGTTACATGTCCGACGTGCCCCGGCCGATGAAGCAGCTCATGCCGATTTATCGGCAGACGGAAAAGGGTCTCCTGGACCTCATTTACGAG